>JASFGM010000206.1:0-5783 GCA_050123755.1 Desulfobacterales bacterium | reverse complement strand
GCGCCTTCAGCGCCTTTCAAATAACCTTTTATGCAATGGTTTTTTCAGTGCCCGTTTTTTTGCTGGAAGCCCTTTTGTGGGATGCGCCCATGGTTTCTAAACTGGATTTTAAGATTATAGGCGCCGTATTATACCAGAGCCTGATTACAGCTACGTTCGCGTTCGTGACCTGGAACATGTTGCTTCAAAAATACGGGGCGGTTGCCTTACATTCGTTTATATTTATCATGCCGATCGCCGGTGTGGTATTGGGCGGCCTAATTTTGGGGGAGCCCATCACACCAAAATTGCTGATCGCTTTGGTATTAATTGCAGCGGGTATTTTGGTTGTGCATCTGAAACCCGGCAAAGAGGCGCCGGTATATCCGATTCGGAAGGGGATCTAAGGGTCCACTTAGGTTTCAGGTGTCAGTGTTCAGGTGTCAGAAAACAGGGGACAAATGACAGAAAGCAGAGGGCGGAAGACATAATCTGATAATTCCCAACTTCTTCAGGTTTGTATTACCGACACCTGAAACCAGACACCCGAAACCTTACTTTATATCCCGGATAGACCTGAGTACCTCATTCAATGCTGCAGAGGCTTTCAGAAGGCTCCTGTTAAAAACGTCGTATTCGGACTGGTCAATCCGTTTTGAATGAAGCAGGCTGTTTAATTTGCCCAGATATCTTAAAATCATACGATTATAATCATTGCAAATAATTCCCAGATCCTCAAAATACTCGATGACTTCCCGTTTCCAGGATTTGTCGGCTTTTATTTCGATCGTATCCATCATAAATTCCTTTAACTCCTAATTATTACAACTGGCCTATAATCTATATCGGCCCTTGAAGCTCGAAACTTAATACAAACCTAGCCGAAAAATCCTGTCCGCTGTGTTACCCTCGATGGCCTTTAACCCATCTTATCGGCGAAGACAATGCGCCTCTATCCTTAATCTTTACATCGGCCGGAAGATGATATAGGCTCTCTTTCACCAAACAGAAAGGAGGGCAAAGGCTATGCCCACTCCCATCGTAATTAAAATCGGTAACGTTGAGCTTAATGGTGAATTTAACGACACCCCCGCCGGTCGGGCTGCGGCGGAAGTATTGCCTTTCGAGTGGAGCGGCAGCCGCTGGGGCGATGAATTTTACGGCCCGCCCAGTGTGGATTTTGGAGATCATCCCGGTGAGAAGGGTACGGTGATGAAGGTCGGCGATTTGGGCTGGCATGCGCCCAATCAATGGTTTTGCCTGTTTTTCGGTCCCACTCCGGCCAGCAGCGGAGATGCACCAACAGCTGCGGTTCCCATTTTGACGGTGGGCAGCGTGCAGGGAGACTGGACCGCACTCAAGGGAATGGGGGGCTCGATAACGGCCAGATTGGAAAAAGCTTAATCGAATTAGACTCTGACGATAAGCGCAGAAATACTCCTGATTCTTTGTCCCCGGCTGCGAGTAAAGGAACATAAAGGGGACATCAGGCATATATTCATTTTTGGTTAAGAAATATCTCAAGAGAGAATTATGTTACGCAAAGCACGCATAGAAGCCCGCCCACCTCAACTGTTCCGAAACAGCTATTAGGCGTGTAAAAGAAACTGCCACAGGTGCTAGCTTTTGGGGCAGGGTTTAAATATGAGAATGTGACGGACGTCCCCTTTTTTTAATTCCGCTGGGTTCATCATAATAATCTCCATGTTGTGGATAAAAAATTAAAAGAGCCGATCAAAATTTTTGGGCCGGCATTGTAACCTTTTCATCTTCAAATCGTTATATAGACAAAATGGAAAAGCTCGGATCGTTCTACAGGGATAATAAAAGAACGCTGTTTGCGTACCTAATGCGTATGACCGGAGACTATTACCTGGCCGGTGACATCATGCAGGAAAGCTTTACCCGCTATCTTGAGCGCTATGATGGTCAAGCGCCGAATGCGTCTCTTTTGTTTACGATTGCGCGCAATGCAATTTTTGACCATTCTCGGAATCGGAAACGCAACGTCCACCTATCGGAAGATCCCATCGACAGCTCCGGGAGCCAGGAATATGACCTTATGATTAAACAAGAGTATCGTCAGGTGATTGGCGCCATGCAAAAACTTGAAAAAAATGAAAGAGATATTCTGGCACTGGCGATAAGCGACGGCCTTTCATATCGGGATATTGCCGCTATCGTCGACATCAGCGTTGAAAATGTGAAAGTCAAGGTTCACCGGACCCGCCTTAAACTAAAAAAAATTCTCCAAAGGGGAGATCAATCATGAATTATTTAATCAGCAAGTTCATTGATAATGAATTGGATCTTGATGACAAGATCGAATTCGTTGATCGGGTTCATGAAGACAGGATCTTTAAAGATGAGTCCATCGAGCTTTTAGGGATGGAAAAAATCATCCGCGCCGATGTTGTCGATCACATCCCCCCCCTTAAAGTGAAAATAAAGAAAAAGCGGTTTTCTTTGGGCTTACGCCCCTTGGGTCTTTTGGTTTCAGCCGCTGCTGCTGCGCTCGTGCTCTTTTTCATCCTTTCGCATCCGCAGCAAAACCCGCCCACCTCACATAGATTTGTCATCTATCGGCCGGATGTGATCAAAGCAGAGATTGCGGGCACCTTTACCGACTGGCGGCGGATACCGATGAACCAAATCGGATCCAGCGGGTATTGGGATATCACCGTAAACCTTCCATTTGGTGAGCATCGATTCACTTATATTCTTGATGGTGAAAAAAGATTCGCGGACCCAACAGTTCCGGCCCGAGAACTCGATGATTTCGGCGGCAGAAATTCAATTATTTCGGTGGAGTCCAAAACGTGAAACGATACTTTGTGTTCCTAATGATTTCTATGCTGGTCTTCTCCGGGTGTGCCAGCCATTATTACCAAAAAAATAATGATACGGTGAGCATTTTTCTTAAGAAGCCCGATGCCAAGCGTGTCTATTTTTTGTCGTCCATAGATGGCTATAAACCACGCAAAGCGGCCCGCGTAGACAACAGGACCTGGATAATCAACACACCTGCGAAAACCGAGTTTAAGTATTTTTACAATATAGATGGTGCTGTCTACCTGCCGGAATGCCCGTTAAAGGAACAGGACGATTTCGGATCCCAGGTCTGTATATATATTCCGGGATTGTAACTTTATGTGTTTGTTAAGTTTATATGAATATAGATGAAGAAAGGACTTTGAAAATGAAAAAGATATTTATTATTTGCATGGCGATCGTTTTTTGCGCCGCTGTTGCATCGGCAGATCCTGTGGAAGAGGGACTACCTAAAACAGCAACCGAGCACGTAAAAAACAGTACCAGGCAAATGTTAAACCAGGGTTTCAACGCTGAAAATGTGATCGATATGACCGGGCAGATGCTGGCAAACAACTTCCGTGAGCAACACATCCTGGAAGCACACGCCATTCTCATGAATGCCCGGCAACAAGAACTGCAGACAGAGCCGATTATGAACAAAGCCCGTGAAGGCCTGGCAAAACAGGTTCAACCCAGGGCTGTCGTGCAGGCAATGAAGCGGGTGCGATCCCGTCATGCTTTCGCCTCGAAGCGGGCAAAAGCCATTACCAGTGACAAATCCAAAATAAATCAGATGACAACAATTTTGGCCGGAAGCATGGCAGCAGGAATGAATCATGAAGATGCCGATCGCATTATGCAGGCCTTACAGGAAAGAACCCGGAATATGACCAGAGCCCATGCGGAAGATTTGGCCATGCAAACTTTAATGACCACCCGGATGATGGCGCGCTTCGGAATGCATTCGCAGGCGGTCGGCGATTCGGTATGCCAGGCACTCCAAAAGGGATACAGCGCCCAGGAAATGCATCGCATGCAGAACACCATGATGGCCAATTCGAGACATTCTTTTTCAGAAAATTTCTCGAAGGGTCATAGCATCGATGCGGGGCAGCAAGGCGGCCAGGGGGGTATGGGTGGCCACGACGGCGGCTCCGGCGGCGGACACGGAGGCGGCAGCGGCGGTGGTTCCGGTGGCGGAACGGGTGGCGGCCGTATGTAATTTATGCGGTTCAATATCGCTTGCCTTTTGCACAGGGAATCAATCGACGTAGCGGATTCGGGTAGCGGAATGAAGGCCGCACCGATCGAAAAGGTTTGCCGTTGGGCGCTGTCAAACATCAATATATCACCAACTCCGTTGGCCCTAATTCTTGGCCCACTTTGCGGGCGCCCTCTGTATGATTGATCCGCAAAAAGACGTTCATGCCTTTTTCTTTTAAAACCGTTTCCAGACGATCGGCTGTATTTTTAACGTCATGCGTACTTTTCAAATTAATTAAGCCGGGTTCCGCTGATACCGACAGAGCAGATACGAGCACGAAAATAAAAGCCACGATTATAGTGCGCATAGATTTTCCTCCACTAATATTTATATCTCATCAATAGTAAAACACGGCCTTGCCCTGGCAACTTCTTTGTACCCATATTTTTGAAAGCCGCGTCTACCTGTCGACTTTGCGGACCGATTAGCCGTCTCTAATTAAAAAAAGCATGGATTTGCATGGCTTTTAGCATGCACGCGGTTTGATAAAACTTAAGAAATCGGGATTTTAACCGATCTTTAACCTTAGAAAGCCCCCATTTTTTAAATGAACGCAATTAACGATTCTAAAATTGGGAACAATAAATGAAACCTGCGCCTAAAAATTTCTGCAGTTGTAAATCTTTAAGTTTTCATGGATTGTCTATTCTGGTTGTATCTTTTCTGATTTCAGCCTGTGCGACACCCCCAAAACAGTCCGGCGTGGCAGTCACAGGATCAGCGCATCCTCAAGTCGCAAGGCGCGATTCTGCCGGTGCTGAAATTGAAAAACGTCTCCGCGCAGAATACAGACATTGGCAGGGAACCCGTCATCGCCTGGGCGGGACCGGCAGCCGGGGAATCGACTGTTCCGGTTTTGTGAAAGCGGTCTATAAAGATATCTTTAATATTGACTTACCCCGCACCACCCGGGCTCAGGTAAGACAGGGACAGCCAGTACCTTTCGGGAAACTTCGGGCCGGGGACCTGATTTTTTTTAAGCCGCCATCCTATCCGCGTCATGTGGGTATTTATTTAGGCGGGTTCGAATTTGTGCACGCCTCCAAAAACAATGGCGTGACCCTTTCGAAAATCGACAAATATTACTGGAGAAAGTATTATTGGACCGCCCGCCGCATATTACCCGCCTCTAAACAGCCCTAATTCTGAATAATCTACAACTTCACTCGAACACACGCTAGTGTCATGTCGCCTAAAAATATTACAAAAGTCGTAATGACTATGGTTTCAGTGTTCAGGCCAAAGTAGGTTTCAGGTGTCAGGTGTCGGGTGTCAGCAAACAAATGACTGAGAGCAGAAAACAGTCTGCCTTTTGTCTGCTGTCATCGACTCGGCTGAGCTCGTCGCAGGCTGTTTTCTGTGCGCTGTTCTCCGTATCTTCCTGACACCTGACACCCGAAACCTGACACCTGAAATAGATCCGTGTTTCGTAAATTCCTTAGCGGACGCAATGATAGAGCCCCATACGGCAGCCCGAATCAATCACCCCGGCTCTCGATAAATGGAGGCAGCGGCACGTCGAAAGAATAGGCCACTGCCCGTAAAAGTTCGGCCTCATTTGCGGTAACTTTTTTATCGTGCAGCACGCAGTGCGCACAGGCGTCCAGGATGGTTTTTTTGACACCCGGAGTGGCCAGTGAAAACCGTTTCATGGCTATGTGCAAAGCCTTAAACGTCACCTCGGTGGCCGGCAGCAAATCCCAGCGTGAATCACGTATATGTAATT
>JASFGM010000205.1:0-5785 GCA_050123755.1 Desulfobacterales bacterium | reverse complement strand
AATTCGGAAGTGCGGCATAAAAGAATGTACGGTTGTAGAAAAAAGCGTTTGAATACCGGAACGTTTTTTGACAACCACTATAAATCACCGGTTGGGGCGCTAATCATTTTATAATGGAATTTGATAGAAGCAAGATAACGTTTATTTTTTTAGGTATCCTCGTTTTGATTGCCATTGGGATGGTCTTAAAATATGCTCAATCGGTAATCCTACCGCTTATTATTGCATGGTTGCTTTCATTTCTTATCGGGCCGGCCATAAATTTCATGACACGCCGGAAAATACCGGCAACACTGGCGGTATTGCTGATATTGATTTTCTTGCTCGGTATTTTTTATTTATCCGGTACATTTTTATATGCTCGCTTTGCGGCGTTTGCAGCTGCGTACCCCAAATACCATACGCGTTTCACGGAACTGATTGCGATGGTAACCAGTCAGTGGAATCTGGATTTTGATCCCCTCGCAGGGATCAACTGGGGGCAGAATATCGGTCATTTTTTGGCGCAGCTTTCCCGATCCATCTTTGCGTTTGCCTCCCAGCTGGTTCTGGTGATCATTTTTCTTTTCTTTATACTGCTGGGCAAACCTTTTTTTAGATACAAAATCCTGAAATCCTTCTCATCTGAAAATGCGGATCAGATTAGCCGGATTGCCTTTTCAATTACAGGGCAAATCAGGCGCTATTTATCCTTGCAGTTTCTAATTAGCTTCACCACCGGCGTTCTGGTATGGCTGGCGTTGGCAATTATCGGAGTGGATTTTGCCGTTACCTGGGGGGCGCTGGCGTTTTTCCTTAATTTTATTCCGACGGTAGGCTCGATTGTAGCCTCCATTCCCCCGATTTTGCTTGCGCTGGTGCAATTCTATCCATCGCTTTGGCCCGGCGGCGTTACTCTTATAACGGTTATGGCTATCCAGCTGGGCATGGGAAACGCACTTGCACCGAAGCTCATGGGGGACCAGTTAAATTTAAGTCCGGTGGTGGTCCTGCTTTCGTTGTTGTTCTGGGGCTGGTTGTGGGGAATTGTTGGCGCCTTGATTTCAATACCGATTGCGGCAGCCATTAAAATCGTCTGCGAAAACATCGAAACCTTGCATCCGATTAGCGTAATGATGGGATCCGGCAAGACATATCAGCGTGAATATAATGGATAATCGTGCGCAGCCGCACGAATCAACAGCGCCTGAAACCGGCAGGTACAAGAAGGTACAAGGTAAAGGGTGTAAGGCGCGAGCCGATTCGAAAACGGAGCGCACACGCTAGTACGTGAGTATTTTGAAACGGATCGCAACACAGCTAGCGGGCAAATTACAGCCATTTGGAATCAAGTTCTACCAGCCCGCCTCTTTTTTGAGTGATTTCAGCGTCGCCACCAAGCAGGCCTTCAAGGTGGCATTCACATTTTCTCCGGTAATGGCACTGGCTGCAAACGAGGGTACCTTGAGCTGTTGATTGTAAGCCTTTTCCATCTCTTTTACCGGCATTAACGGAACCCCTTCCGCAGCGAGATCGCGTTTATTGTACTGCATGACAAGGGGCATTTTCATGATGTTTTGGCCGTAACTTTGTAAGTTTATCGCGAGATCCTTAAGGGAAAGGATATTTTTTTCATGGCGGATTTTAAGGGAATCAGCGACAAAGACAAGGCCGTCAACACCTTTTAAGACGAGTTTTCGCGTAGAGCTGTATTTTACCTGGCCCGGCACCGTGTACAATTGAACCCGGACATCGCAGCCCTTGATTTTGCCAACTCCCATGGGCACAAAATCAAAAAAGAGTGTCAGATCTCCTTTGGTTTTAATGGAGACCATTTCATCTGTCATTAATGGTCTGCTATTTTGGAAAATATATTGCAGGTTGGATGTTTTGCCTCCCCTGCCCGGGCCGTAGTAGACAATTTTGCATTCAACCTCTCGTTTTTTTAGGTTAATGATTGCCATTTGTTAAATAATTATAGAAAGTTGTAAAGAAAGTGTCAATCCGAAAGAAGTATTAGTCAATAATTTCAGATCATTATAAATCTATACGTGTTTGCAGTGAATTTGGGCCTTTCCGGTCCACTCCATCATATTATTATTGGCATTTTGTTGCCAAACCTTGAATCTGATATCAATTTGGAAAAGGTCGCGGATAGTGAGAATGACCGCTGAATTTCCTTCGAGATTGGATTGGCTCCGAAAAAAATCAAGCCGGGGGTCAAATCCCCCGACTTGATGTCGTTTCCGGAATTTTAGATTTGCAGCAAAAAATAAAAAGATTATAAGTGCTTTCTCACCATGGTGCCCTGATCGAACGATTATTTATAATCAGAGCTTCGGGAGGCCGCGACATCGGTTTCGACCGCTTCTTTGTCGCCAATCTGCAGCGATTTATCGAGCACATCGAGGGCCTCATCGATTTGTTCTTCGGTGATAATCAGCGGCGGCGCAATTACCAGAGTATCATACCAGGCAGCCATATACACCCCCTGTTTCATTGCATCACCGGCAATTTGGGCTGTCATCAGAGCCTTGCCGCTGAGTTTGTCGGCTTTAGCGTCAAAGGGCGCTTTGGTTTTGCGGTTTTTTACGATTTCAAGCGCCCAAAAGTGTCCAATCCCCCTGACGTCTCCGACGCAGATATGCTTATCGCCTAATTCATACAGTTTTTGTCCCAAGTATTGGCTTGTGCGCTGCGGCAGGCCGGATTCAAATAATTTCTTGTATTCGGCAATAGCCGCCGGAATGGCGGATGCGGCCAGCGCGTGGTAGGCGTAAGTATGGCCGTGGCAAAAAAGCTCTTGCTCAAAGTAATTCGAAACCGCTTCTGATGATACGGTGATGCCGGCCGGCGCGTAGGCCGCCGTCGCACCTTTTGCCGTTGTCAATATATCCGGGGTAACCTTCCAATGCTCTATCGCAAAAGCCTTTCCGGTCCGAAACCAACCGGACATAACTTCATCGGTAATCAGCAGGACGTCATTTTCATCGCAAATCTGTCTTAAAATAGGATAATATTCCGGCGGCGGGACGATCCGTCCATTGGTGCCCACGACGGGTTCTACGATCATGGCGGCAACATTGCCTTCTTCTTTGATCATATAGTCCAGGTAGCGGGCGCATTGAACCTTGCAATCCGGATAGGTCATGTCAAAGGGGCATCGATAGCAGTAATTATCAGGGGCAAAGCAAACCCCATCAACAACGCAACGTGCTTGCTCGGCATACCATCGCCGCGGGTCTCCCGTAAATGCCGCGCCGGCCGGTGTGGCGCCGTGGTAAGAATGATACCGGGAGATAACTTTATAGGCAGGCGTCTTGGACTGGCGCACAATTTTTAGAGCGGCTTCATTTGCCTCTGTCCCGCTGGTGGAAAAAAAATATTTGCTAAGTTTTTCCGGTACAACCGAACGCAGCGCTTCGACTGCCGCGATGGAGGCTTCCGTGACAAAAGCGGGTGCGATATAGGGCAGTTTTTCAGCCTGTTTCGTAATCGCTTCAATGACACGTTTGTTTTTGTGGCCCAGGTTGGAGCACATGAGCTGTGAGGAAAAATCGATATAACGCTTACCGGTATCATCGTAAAAATATATCCCCTCCGCATCGGTTATCAGCAAAGGCGTACCCCATGCACTTTGGCGGCTCCATGTGCCGTAAGTGTGATCCGTCATCTCTTTAATTTTATCGACAGCTTGACTCATTTTGCTTACTCCTTTTCATTCAGGTAATATGTTAACCCATTCGGGTGCCTAAAGTCCGCCACAAATATAGGCGGATTGTTCCGTTCGCCCGCCTGTTTATGATGGTTTGAGCCAACAAATCCAAAACGATATGCGACAACCGCCCCGGGTTGGCCTGTTTATGGTTTGCAGCCTGCCGGAGCTACAATTCTTGCAGTTTGGCAAGGTGAGCGGAATGTTTTTTGCCAATTATCTTTAAGGCCCGGGCAACCTCGGGCTGGGCCTTGATTTTTGTGGCCGCCTCCGTGTAGTAGCGAACCGCTCTGTCTTCCAGGCGGCGTGCGGCATCTAATGCTTCGGAAGCATCCATTGATTCGATACCATGGCATTCTTCGCAAAATGGCGCCCGGATGAAATCTTTAATCGGTTCCAGAATCATTTCGGTAACATTTTCGCGGCGGGTCCGCTGAACGGATTTGACATTTTTGTTGATGGCCGCTGCAAATTCTTCAAACATTTGTTTGTGGCCGGCGCAGGCCGGATTTTCCGCCAGGGTTTTGTAAAAACCAAGGTCCTGTAGTTCCAGCTCTTCCGCAAAATTGAGTATACTCCCAAAATTCTCTAGAGGCATGGTTTCCTCTCCTTAAAAAATTTAGAACCAGCGTTGAATGACGACTTTCGTATCCGTAAAAAAGTTAAAGATCTCCTGGCCGTGTCCTTTGGTGTCGCCAAACATCGAATTGCCGGCACCGCCAAACGGGAAAAAGCTCATGGGTGCCGCGATACCGATATTGATGCCCACCATACTCGGCATGACGCGATATTTGAATTCGCGGGCAGCCGCCCCGCTACTGGTATAAATACAGGCGGCGTTGGCAAAACCGCGGGTATTGATCAAGTCAATGACTTCATCCAGATCTTTGGCACGTACGACACTGACCACCGGGCCGAAGATCTCTTCTTTGGCGATGGTCATATCCGGTTTGACATTATCAATTAGCGTCGGTCCGACAAAAAATCCATTCGGGCATTCATCAACTTTAAAATCGCGCCCGTCCATAACCAGATCCGCGCCTTCATCAATACCTTTTTCGATGTAGCCTAACACTTTTTCTTTATGAGCAGCTGTTGCCAGAGGCCCCATGGCAGACTGTTCGTCCAGACCGTCGCTAACTTTCATAACCTTGGCCGCAGATGAAAATTTTTCAACGAGTTCGTCGGCAATGTCTCCGACCGGCACCAGCACCGATCCGGACAGGCAGCGCTGACCGGTACATCCGTAAAACGAAGTGATCAAGGAAGGCATAGCCGCATCCAGATTGGCATCCGGCATGACCGCCACGATGTTTTTAGCTCCGCCCAGCGCTTGAACGCGCTTGCCGGTTTCACCGCAGCGCTGGTAGATATATTTTGCTGTGGGTGTGGATCCCACAAAAGAGATGCCTTCAATGTCCGGATGATCCAGCAAACCATTGACCACGTCGCGGGAGCCGTGGACCATGTTGACGACGCCTTCGGGAAATCCAACCTCATCAATGATCTCAAAGATTTTGGTTTGGGTCATGGGAACCTGTTCGGATGGCTTGACAATAAAGGTGTTACCGCAAACAATGGCATAGGGTAGAAACCACCAGGGCACCATCCCCGGGAAGTTATAGGGCACGATGGCAGCGAAAACTCCCAATGGCTGGCGATGCCCCATACAATCGATGTCCTTGGCGATGTCTTCCAAGGTGTATCCCGCCATCAAGGTGGTAACTCCGGTGGCGTGCTCAACGTTTTCGATCATGCGTCGGACTTCGCCGCGCGCCTCGTCGATGCACTTGCCCTGCTCGGTGGTCAGAACCCGGGCGATGTCTTCGAAATTTTCTTCAAAGGCATCTTTGAGCCTGAACAAATAACGAGCACGTGTCAGCGGCGGTGTCGTGCGCCATTCCCAGTAAGCGTCTTTAGCTGCTTTGACCGCCTTGTCGACGTCTTCACTCGTTCCGTAGGCGACCTGGGCGATTTTTTCTCCCTGGGCCGGGTTCCATACGTCGCCAATGGTTTTCGAGTTGGATTCTACCCATTCTCCGTTGATGTAGTTTTTCATCAATGGCAATGACATATCATGTCCTCCTTTGC
>JASFGM010000204.1:0-5789 GCA_050123755.1 Desulfobacterales bacterium | reverse complement strand
CCTCTTGTGGCGCGCTTTTTTTTGTCCGTAAATTGCCATCGGGTTCCAGCACCAGGACTTTATCTTTTTTGGCCGCTGTGTCTGCGGCAATCTTATTTTGGTCAACGGATTCCGGCATTTGCCTGGGAACAAGATCTTTTAATACGATCAGCGCCCGGGGAACATCTGTTTCCTGCGCTGTGGTTTTGGAACGGGGAGGGATCTTTTTTCTGACAATAACGGGTTGGTTTTTGGCCTCAAGGGTGGCGATCTGCATGTCGCCGGCTTGGGATTTGGATTTGGTGAGATGTCTTAGCGGGCTGTAATGCCAGACCGCAAAAACCGCTAAGATGATGAAAACAACGAAAGCCAGTAAGGTTACGCTTTTCTTTCTCATTTTCTGATGCCTTTTGATGTTGTCCGTTTAGAGAGGGTGTGACCGGTCAAAGTGCCGGTATTAAATGGATCTTATACCCTATCGTGGCCCAATCGGTCAAATTGTATTTAAATGGGCTCAAAGGTTCAAGGATTAGTTTATTGGTTTTATTTGTCTCATTGGTTGAATTGGTTAGCTTAAACCCAACCAATCAAGCCAATTAAACAGATGTAACGCCACCTGCCTGACACCTGGCACTTATAAGGCTGTTTAGTGCCTGCGGAGGCTGTGGGCCAGGGAGCACAGTACGGGAACGACGATCAAGGTTAGCAGGGTGGCAAATCCCAGCCCGAAAATCACGGCTACCGCCATGGGACCCCACCACTGGGAAGACTCACCACCGATGTCGAGGGCCAGTTTGCGGAAATCAAAGCTGATGCCGGTAGCCATGGGGAGCAGTCCCAGGATGGTCGTGATGGCTGTCAGGATCACCGGGCGAAACCGAACCGATCCGGCCCGCAGCAAAGCTTCGGTTGAGGAAAGACCTCTATCTATCAGCTGATTGATGTAGTCAATTAATACAATGGCGTTGTTCACCACCACTCCTGCAAGGCTGATCACGCCGATGCCGGTCATAATAATGCCAAAAGCAGTGCCGGTGATCAGAAGGCCGAAAAAGACACCGATCATTGAAAGCAGAACTGAAACCAAAATAATCAGCGGTGTGATAAATGAGTTAAACTGGGTTAAGAGGATTATCAAAATAATGGTGATGCAGGCAAAAAAGGCTTTGCTTAAGAAAGCCTTGGCTTTGTCCTGTTCTTCCTGCTCGCCGGTGAACCGGTAGTTATACCCCTTGGGCCAATCGACGCGCTGGGCCAGACGTGCGTCAATATCCCGAATGATGTCATTGGCCAATCGGCCGGATACATCTCCGGAAATTGTGACCACCCTTTTTTGATCCAGCCGCATGATGGCACCGATCCCGCTGCCCAGAGAAACCCTGGCTAGGCTCGTTAATGGAATCGGTTCTCCCTGGGATCCGGAAACCGTAATGCGTTTGAGGCCTTCGATCGATTTGCGATCGCGTTCGGGCAGGCGCGCGATAATATCATATTCATCTTTACCCTCGCGATAGACACCGGCTTTAACACCTTTGATGGCCGCTTTCACCGTGTAGGCGATGGTATAGGTGTCCAGTCCCATCAGGGCTGCTTTTTCTTTGTCAACCCGCACGCGGATTTCAGGCTTGCCCCTGACGAAGTTATCTTTCAAATCCACCAGCCCGGGGATATCTTTGATTTCCTTGCGCACGCGGGCGGCGAGAGCGCCTAGGACATGGATATCATCGCCGGAGACTTCGATATTCACCGGAGGACCGGTCGGTGGACCCTCCTCTTCTTTTTCCACCTGCACTTCCGCTCCATGGATGCTTTTTAAAATTTTACGGCGGACATCTTTTATAATTTCGGAAGAAGGGCGCGAACGATCCTTGAAATCTTTAAAGTCCAGCACCACCCGGCTGATATGGGTACCGGTGCCACCCTGGGAGAAAGGATCACCGCCGATCGACCCAATATTGGAAATCACATAGCGGATGTCTTCATATTCGGAGACAATCTTTTCGACCTGGGCTACCAGCTTATCGGATGTGTCTAAATTGGTACCTTCCGGCGCTTTGATATTGACATAGGCGCGGCGCGGTTCCGTTACCGGGAAAAATTCGGTGCCTTTTCCAAAAATCGCAAAGGCAAGGATCGCACTGACGAACAATACCGGGGCACACACGAGGACAACCCAACGATGGCGCAGGAACCACTTGAGAATATACAAATATAACCGTTTGATGATCGGCTCGGTCGATTTAGGTTTTCGGGATGGATTATTGATTTTTACCTTCTGATAACGGGCCGAAAGAACCGGATTGATCACCAGGGCCACAAACAGCGAAGCGCTCAGCGCCATGATCAGCGTCTGGGGCAAATAACCCATGAACTCACCCATGATGCCCGGCCAAAACAGCATGGGTGAAAAGGCGCCTATAGTGGTCAGGGTCGAAGTGATCACCGGCCAGGCGACCTGATCGGTTGCAACCCGGGCGGCTTCCTGGCGGGATTCACCCTGCTGCATGTGCCGGTAAATGTTTTCGACAATCACAATACCATTGTCCACCAGCATCCCCAGCGCCAGAATCAGGGAAAACAAAACCACCATATTTAATGTGACGTTGAATCCGGTCAGCAGCGAAAACGTAATGAACATGGAATAGGGGATGGCCAGGGCGACGAAAATAGCGGATTGACCCCCGATGAAGATAAAAATAACCGCCAACACGAGGATCAGCCCGGAAAGAATATTGTTTTCCAGATCGGAAACTATCAGGCGGACGTCATTGGACATGTCCGCGGTCAGGTCAATTTTTAAGGTTTGCGGCAGCACCGGTCGCATGTCGTCAACCACCCGCTTGACCTCATCGGCGATGCGCACGATGTTTTCACCGCTGCGCTTTAGGACCGCAATGGTAACACTCTTTTCCCGGTTGATCCGGCTGCGGGTCAAGGGGTCCTTGAATGCATCCCGGATGATGGCGATGTCCCGCAGATAAACCGGTTTGCCGTCCCGCACAAAGGCGACGATGGAAAAAATTTCGGAAGGATGCTGGAAGTCCTCCGGGACCCGGACCAGGTATTTGCCTTCACCGATGTCCATGCTGCCGCCGGGCATATTCACATTGCTTTGGGTCAGCGAACTGACGATACTGGAAAAGGGCACATTGTAGGCACGCACGCGGTCCAGGTCGAATTCCACATGGATTTCGCGTTCCAGCCCGCCGGTTAAGCGGGCCTCCAAAACGCCAGGGATGGATTCAAGCTCGTCCTGAATATCTTCGGCCAAATTTTGCAGACGGCGCAGGCTTAAAGGTCCCGACAGGACGACCCGGATGACCGGCATGTCGGAAAAATTGACTTCCTTAATCACAGGATCATCCTGCAGCTCGTCCGGCAGATCGCCTTCGGCCTGGTCCACCTTATCTCTAACCTTCTGCAGGGCATCATCAAGGTCGACCTTGGGCAAAAACTTGATTGCCACGGTGGAAAGACCTTCAGCCGAGGTGGAGCGGATTTCGTCAAGGTCATCAATCCCTTTGAGTTTGCGCTCGATGGGAATGGTGATCAACTCCTCCATGTCTTCGGGTGAAACACCCTCATAGGTGGTGGTGACAAATACATAGGGGATAGTGATATCCGGAAAGGATTCCCGCGGCAAGGTGGCGTAACAGTACAGGCCGGCGATTACAATTAAAACCAGCAGCGCCAGGACCGTTGCCTGCCGTTTGAGAGCAAATTGATTGAGAATCATTGCACGCTAACCTTCATTCCGTCTTCGACTTCGGTATGTCCCTTGACAATCAGATGGTCGCCGGGCTTCAAGCCGCTGGTAATCTGGACGCGATCGCCTTGAATCACGCCGATTGAAACGGTTCGGGATTGCGCCAGGCCGTCTTCTTCGACAAAAACTAAACGCTCTCCGCCTTTGTCCACCAGTGCGAAAAGCGGCGCTACCAGGGCATCGGTAATCACCCGGCGAACAAAGGCCACCCGGCCAATCATGCCCGGCCGAATGTCGCCAAGGGGATTATCAATCAGCGTGCGGACCAAAAAAGTTTTGGTGGCCGGATCGGCTTTAAAGGCCACAAAATCAACCTTGCCGTTTAAGTCGCGTTCCGGAAAGGCGTCGATTTTTACCGGTGTCTTTTGCCCTACGCGTACGAAGCGAATATCGAGCTCCGGTACCCGGACATTGATTTTAATCCGGTCGATATTGACGATGTCGGCAATCGGTTTGCCGGTATCGATGAACTCACCGGTATCCACATACCGATGATTGATGATACCGGTAATGGGGGATCGCGGAAAGCCATGATTATATTTGACTTTGATCTGTTCGTAATCGGTGGCAGCTAATGTGCGCTGGGTGGCGCTCTGATCGAGCTCTTCTTTGGCAATGATCTTGCGTTCAAAAAGCCGCTTGCGGCGCTGGTAAAGATCATCGGCTAATTTAAACTGGGCGGCGGCATGATCCATAGCGGCCTTGTGTGCGGATACGTCGATCTTGATCAAAAGATTCCCTTTGGTCACTTTTTCACCCTCGCGCGGACCCACCCACTCAATGCGGCCGGCGGTGTCGGCCGCCACCTGGACATCTTGCCAGGCTTCGGTTGTACCCGGTAAATAGATGACATCCCGCATCGGTACCGGTTTAATTTCGACAACAGAAACCGGAATCGCAGCGGGCACGGTTGAATTGATTTCGGATGTGGCCAGGCTTTCTTTATCCTTACAACCTGCCGTTAAAAAGCCGGCCAAAAGCAGAACTGCTAGAAATAAAAATGAACATTTTGATTTCATTTAATTTTCCGTCCCTTTTTCTATTCCCTGAAAAGCCAGACGCAGCAAACGTTCGGGGCGCTTCGGGTCCGATAATTGCGGCTGGATCTGATCCATGTGGAGGCAAAAGTCGATTAAACTCAAAACCAGATAGGCGGCCTCATCGGCTGCAATCTTTTTGACCTCTCCGCCGTCGATGCCTACGTTATAAATATTACGAATGGCATCGAACATGTGGCGATGATAACGCTTGAGGTCATAATCCGGCGCACCCTGGGGAGGGCCATATGTGAGGCCGTGAATCATTTTATAAAGGTTGCGGTTTTCAGCGACCCCCGCGTAGATCTGTCGATAAAGAAGAAGCAGCCGTTCCAATACATTGCCGGCCGACTCTAAAATCCGAGCCAACAGTTCTGTCTGTAATTTTTCAGCCATCTCTAAAATGGCCAGAAACAGCCCTTCTTTGCTCTGGAAGTAATAATAGAGCACCGGTTTGCTCACGCCGGCCCGCTCGACAATTTCGCGCACAGATGTACCGGCATACCCCTTATCGGCAAACATACCGATGGCGGTTTCCAGTAATCTTTCTCTGGTATTGGGCTCCGGGGAGCCGTCTGTATTTTTACGTTTCATGAACTTCCCATCAGCTCATGGTTCAAGTTTCAAAAAGAAGCCCCTGTGTACTTTAAAATATTGGCCTTGTCAAGGGAATTACCTACCGGTAGGTATATTATGGCATATGGGTGTGAAAAGTGCCACAAAATTTAAACTCGGCCTGCAAATGCGCTATCTCGCTGAGCACAATTGCCGCTTATATAATTATAATAAGGTGCAGAGTCTCACATTCATGCGGCCGCGCCCGTCCGCCTCGCCTGCTTGGCTGGAGGGCGGGCCTTAGCGTACGGCTTCGTCAGGCACGGACAGAACGGGTGTGGTGCGGGCAGGGAAGTGGCAAGGTGAGATGGAGCGGGTGCAGGATTCGAACCTGTCTGCGACCTTGTTAGGTCACGCTCCCCCTTGAGCCCCCGCTGATTGGATTTGTTGAG
>JASFGM010000203.1:0-5805 GCA_050123755.1 Desulfobacterales bacterium | reverse complement strand
GTTTTCCGGAATAATTATTGCGGCTTTTATTTTCAAACCCTTTGTCGGTTTGGTGGTAAAAGCGATGGTAATTGGCATATTTTTTTTTCTGCGACGCAAGATATCTCCATAGCAGTCCCCAGATGATCAGATCATCGATCCAGCCCCAGCCGATCATAAAATCCGGTAAAAGATCATAGGGATTAAGGGTATAAAGCCCAGCCAGTATTAGAAATATGATTTTCCACATTTTTAAATTGGAACTTTAAAATATCGAATAATGATAGAAGTATTATCGATTAAAAGGAGCTACCCGGTTTAATAATAAGATAATACCGCTGAAATATTTTACGAGCAAGTATAATGGATCACACGCTAGGGGTCAATGAAAAGCCGGTACAAAATACGCGCCGGAGTGAAAGAACAACTATCTGAAATTTAAAAATTTTGTAACTTTTAGCCGCGCTAGTGCCGGCCCTGCCCCTATGGGAAAATATCATTCAAGTAAATATTCAGATTCCCGATAAAAGAATAATGGCGTGGAAAAAGAATAAGGGTAGCTCAATATGAAAATGCGGACGGCGATTTTTCTATTATTTCTACTGATTGCGGGGATCGGTGGGTTCTTTTTAAAGGGATACATGGACACTGATGTCGTTGTTCTAAAGGGCGGCACGGTGATTACAGTAGACAGGTCCTGGGAATCCGACGGTTTCGTTTATTACGAAATTGAGGATGAAGTAAATTTTTTCAAATCGCTTGAAGTCGAAAATTTCGGGGAACCGGATTTAGAATCAAGCCTGCGACGTGCAAAATTTAAACTATCCCGTCTTTTGGCCAAAACCAACACCGAGTTTAAAGGCTTTGCCCAAGATACATCCGAATCGATAAGCCAGAGAACCGTTTGGGTTATTGGAATCCTTTCCGTCACAGCCTTTTGTATCCTGGTGTTACTGGTTGTTCACCTGATAATGGGTCGTCGTTCGACCCAAGACAGCGCTACCCTGCATCTAAGCAAGGCTGAGCCGGAAGCCACTTCTCATGAGACGTCAAATGACGGTATCACCCAATCGGATATCGTTAACTATTTTTTAACCCTATTCAAACACCAGGTCGGAGCAGACCCGGAGGCTCCGATGAATACCAAATCCTTAAGCACAACATCTTCCGCGCCCAATTATGTTTACGAATTACGCATAAAACATCGTGGAGACTGGGTCAGGCGCCGTATGACCATCGGCCCGATCGGAGATGATGCCGGTAGTAAAAGTAAATGTTATTATGTGATCTATGACGCGCATCTGGTGGTCAAAATACCCGTAAGACCCATTAAAGCGTTTGATGACTATATCAAAAGTATCAAAAAGGAAGGTCAGATCGTTGACAAACTGGCGCCGAAGGAATGCATTGTCCCGCGGGTTTCGGTGGTGCTGAATCTTATTCACAAATTGCCCAATAGTGCCAATTTAACTGCTGATAAACTTGAAGAAAAATACGTCGACTGGCTGCGCCGCAAGCCCGATTACCAGAAATATTTAAAGATCAAAAATACATTTGTATTTTTCATGGATTTTTCAAAATACTATTTTCTGGGACACATTGTGGACAATTTGCACGATGTTAAAAATGCCGTTGCCGAGGAAATGCTTGCAAACGCCGAGACCATTTTTGATAGCCAAAAATTCCGTGGAAGATATGGCAAGGACAAAGAATCGGTTGGTATGGAGATTCGGCAGGTATACAATTACTGCCAGGCGGCCATTCGCCAGTTTTTAACCGACTCCGGCATTTCGACCAGTGTGTCGATGTTCCGCATTCAAACCTGGTTCCTGACACATTTGGCCGGCAAGGCAATTGCAGGCAAGGAAGCCGGTCTTTCTGAAAATCTGGTGCAAGAATTAAATCTTTTGATCGAGGTCAATTTCACAAAGCGCATGGACGCTGTCGAGGCCTACCGCAACACCATAAAGGAATATGTTCATAAAATACGGTTTGCACAAAATAAGCCCCAAATGGCCGGCATCATAACCAATCTGCTCGATCTTCTATCATGGCTGCGCACCAAACGGATTGCCATGCGGGATCTGAAACCGGACAATCTGTTGGTCGCCGGAGACCCCTCAAAGTATCCCCTGTTTTTAATGCACGCCGAGGATTATGAACTTGGAATCATCGATGTTGAGACCGCAGTGGACTTTGAAGAAACTAAGGATCGAAAGGTCAAACAGCCGTTGCTCGGCGGAACGCCTTTTTATGCAACACCGTCACATTTTTTCACCAACACGGTTTTAACCAAGGCATTTCACAATTTAAATCTAATTTTGCATTTACAGGATTGGCATGCCACCCTGGTGATGGTTTTTAAAACCGTGACGGGGGAGTTGTTGTTTGAACAAACCGCCAAGTTGTTTGCCGATATCCGCAATTCAATAAAGCAAGGACAGATGCAGGGTTTGATGGAAACCGAGATTGTCGCCGATGTCAGTCGTGCGTTCTGGTGCCGCGCATTGCAGGAATTTCAGATGAAAATGAATCAAAAAGAAAATGCATTGAAATCCATTTTTTTCGATATCCCCGAAAGTGCGAAGCAGATGTTTAAACATGTATTGGGTAAGGATATTCAGGCCACTGCTTTAAAAATAAAACAGTGCGTTAACATGAATAGTCAGAAGATTTTTGAAAGCCCCCAAAGCCAGGAACTTTTACTCAAAGCCTCTCCTGAAAAAATCAACCAGTTGCAGGCTGAATTTGAAAACAAGGACAAAACCCGGCCGAATTCATCCGCAAATCACACCCGTGCCGTTCCATTTTTAAAATATCTGCGCACGCTGAAACTGCACGGCGACCAACAAAAACAGCTCTTAAATAGACTTACGCAGCCGAATTCAAAGCTATCGGCCTACACCCTGGTGGGTTTCATGTTCAATAACCTTTACAAATCGATGTTTCGAGAGGAGTGGTGGGTGAAAGCGGTCGCTGAGAAAAATTTTTCCGATGCAGATGTGGATAAAGCCACCCTCGAGGCAACTGTTCCGAACTAATATTGTTTTTGTTTGACAGCCTCGATCTACCCATTGTATCCTTATGCTGCCAAAGTCAGAAAACAGTATTGAAAAACTTTTTGCAGACATGGTTTTGCTTACATTTGTCTTTCCTTCTTAGCGCAAATGCGTAACAATCATCGTCACAGCCAAAATCTAAGCGAAGCCCAGGGGCAGGTGCTGGTCAAGCTAGCCCGGCATACCCTTATGGACCGCCTGGGAAAACAGATCCTCCAAGCCGAAATTGATTCCTTATCTTCCGCATTAAAAGATTCCTGTTTTAAATCATCATGCGGAACTTTCGTTACGCTAAAAATCAATGGGCGCCTGCGGGGGTGTATCGGCAATCTGACATCCGATACGCCCCTGGCATCCGGGGTTCGCCGCAACGCGATTAATGCCGCTTTTCATGATCCGCGCTTTGCACCGCTGGGCACCTCGGAGCTAGACCGGGTCGAAATTGAAATCAGCATCCTTTCGGAACCGCAGCCTTTGAAATACCGTGACGGCGACGATCTGGTCAAAAAGCTCCGACCCCATATCGATGGCGTGATTATTCGCAAGGACCATGCCAGTGCTACCTTTTTGCCCCAGGTATGGGAACAACTCCCCCGGCCGCAAGATTTTCTGACCCACCTTTGCATGAAGGCCGGACTGGGGGCAGATTCCTGGCAGAATGCCGAACTTGAAGTTTCAACCTATCAAGTCCAGTATTTTGAAGAGCATGCCGGCCGATCCTAACATCCGCGAATTTCTATTACATAGCGAAGCGAACTAGCTTCTATCGTCATCATCCTTTTCATCTTCCGGCGTTGAATATGCCCGCCGACGGATTATCTTTCGGATAAATCCAAATATCGTCAGCAGCGCAGCCGATACGAAAATGATTTCATAGAGGTGAATGGAAAGGTAGGTAAACCAGTTGATATTCTTTTTGAGATGCGCCCGCCACTGATATTTGAACGCATCAAATGAAGTCGCAAAACGAATTTCAAAGGCGGATTTGAAATCATAGCCCTGCTGCAACAGTTTCAGAAAGTCCAGGATACCCTGCGAACCATACTCGCGGTTCAAATATTCCACCACACTTTTGCTCTGCTCATAAGCCAGTATCAGGGCATTTTTGTCCCGTGGAAATTGGTGCTGCAAGGTTTCCAGATCAAAATCGGTATCAGACAGGATGGCTGCCGGCAACAGGTCGCGTTTGGCATCCATGATGATGTCGGCCAGACCATCGCTGGCCCACTGGCAAATTCCTTCATCCAGCCACCGGGGCAGATTATCATCTCTGATGTAATGGTGGAGCAGTAAATGACACAACTCATGTTTGAATATCGTTTGCAGTGTAAATGGTGAAGTATTCATCTTTGAGTGGTCGATCACCACCACCTTTTTTTTCGGCAGGGCATAGGCCACAATAAGCTCATGTCCTGCCATCTGCCGGAATCGTTTTCGATCATTGAGCAGCACCAGGGTCGGTCGAAAGTCCAGTTGCCACCGAAACGATGTTTCAAGCTCCTGCTTTATGGCAGAATAGTCAGCCAGTGCTTGCCGCGCTGTTCGGTCCAGTCCCGCATCATAAACAACTACAAGTTCTTTGGTATCCAGAACTATTTGTTCAACGGCGATCACGAAGGGAACCATCGACAACAAAAATAAAATTGATAAAAATATACACTTGCTCATTTTTTCCTTAAGATACGCCGGTAGCACAACACATTAGTTTTCAGGTTTCGGGTGTCAGGTTTCAGTCAGGTTCTGGGTTCCAGAGGTTTAGGGTTAGGGCAACCTTGAACGCTGAACCTTTGAACCAGGCTGCAAAGACCTGACACCTGAAACCCGACACCTTTAGTTTTTAAAAGAGGATTGAAAAATCAATCCATGTTTTGTAAATTAATTTCGGGGTAGAATACTCGAGCTGACTGTTTCCAAGCTACTATGTGATGAACTATATCCAACCTTCACACATAAGTAAAACCGGTTTTCAAAAACCATTCGCATTGAACGCGTGAAATGCGAACCTTTCGATCAAGGAGCGGCGATGCCAGAAATTCGTAAGCGGACGATTCGAGGCCTGAAGGCCGGCGATACGTTTATCGTATCGCGACAATTTACCGAAGAAGATGTGATGATCTTTGCGGATGTGACCCGGGATTATAATCCGGTACATTTTGATTCGCGCTTTTCAGGCGCTAAAAATCTTAAGGATCGGATATGCCATGGGCTGCTGGTGGGCAGCATCTTGACTCAAGTCGGCGGACAGATTGGCTGGCTGGCCTCGGTGATGAATTTTCGATTTAAGCAGCCGGTCTATTTTGATGAGACCATCAGCTGTCATTTTACGATCACCCATATCGATGAATGCCGGCGGGCCCGGGCAGAAGCCGTCTATTTAAACCAGGAGGGCGCCGTTGTTTTGGAAGCTGAACTTGAAGGCATCTTGCCTGACGACGCCGAGCGCCAGATTTTAGATGCCATGGTGGCTGAGGGCGACCCGACCAATAAGCTCAGGGATTAGGGTTGATGCTGTTTCGAAGATTGAGGGGCGGAAACCTTTGGGGCCGTACTCGTTCCGGCGGATAATCCCGCCGATTTGAGCATATTGGAACGCCCCTCAAATATGGCGCCTTCTTTAATATCAATCGAGGCGGCGGTGCAATCGCCGATTAGTTTGCCGGAGGGATGGATTTCCAGTTGTTTGTGCGCTATAACGTTTCCCGACACCTCCCCCTGGATCACAATGTTTTTAGCTTCCAAATCGGCTTCGACGATACCGGTGTTGCCT
>JASFGM010000202.1:0-5818 GCA_050123755.1 Desulfobacterales bacterium | reverse complement strand
GCTATGATCGCTGGATGATATCAGAACCCCGCGCTTTTCTCTTATGGCCCAGGCAAAATAACCTTTGTCGATCATGTGGTCGACTTCATTTTTGATATAGGTTCTCAGGTGGCCTTCATTGCATACGGATAATGTGAAATCCGATTTTACCTGGTCCACAATGTAATGCGCGTTGGCTTCGAATGGAATTAGACGGTTGATTCGTTTATCGGCTTCCTGCAATAGGGGCTCAGGCCCATAGCCTTTGTTGATATTCTCTTGGAAGTCGCCCAATGAAAGTGCCGTCTCCAAGACATTTTGGATAAATCTCCGATTTTCTTCTAAATAATCTATACGGGCCAGGAGTTTTTCAGCATCCATATGGTGGTTGTTATTTTTTTTCATGGATTCCTTAAATTTCCAACATAGATTCTAATGCAAAAAACTGATGGGTGGCTTGTTTGACGACGATATCAAAACAGGTCGGCGATAATCCCAGATTATCCCAGGCTTCGTTATCCAGCGGAGGAACAAAACGCTCACCGCTAGTGCCAATTCCCAAGCTGTTGGTTATTATATCCGCCAGATGGACCAAGGTGGCGGGAACCGGTTGCGTGGCCTTAGAGGGACCGTGATGATAAAATACATTGTTTTCCAAAACCATCGGCAACTTCCATTGCTTCAATAACTGCTTGACAATATGGGTGTGGTTGCAACCCAGAGAATCATTTTCTTGCAGATACAATAACATATTTGTTGATCGCGCTCGGCCTATGATATTACGCGCTTCTTCAGGGAAATAGCTGTAAAGAATCAAACGGCCCAGATCGTGCAGCAATCCGGATACAAATAATTGTTCCGTCTGCGGGATGCTTTTATGGGCTGCTAAAATCCTGGAAATAATGCCGCATGCAAGACTGTGTCTCAAAAACGAATACATGTTGAGGATTTCTTTTGGGATATTTTTAAACAATGAAATTACGCTGATCCCAAGTGCCAATCCCGAAATTTCGCGGGTGCCGATCAATGTTACCGCCAATGAAATTTTGTCGATTTTAGAGGGGAAACCGTAAAACGGCGAATTGACTATTTTCAATAAAAGAGCGGTTAAACTCGGGCTGCGCTGTACGACCTGTGCAATATCTTCAGCCGATGATAGTGGGTTGGCAATTACCTCATTTAATTCAAAAACAATTGAAGGTATCTCCGGCAGCGTAATGTCCTCCTGATTCAGTTTCTGCAAAAAATTATTATTAGCTGAATTTTGCGGGGATTCGATTTCCGCCAAATCGGCCTTTTTCTCTCCGTCCTGGAAGTTATGCTTGCTGCGAAATTGAACCGAAATTCGAAATATTTCTTTTAATGCGGGATGCTCCAAATCGGCATGGCAAAATAGGTTGTGCGTGTATTCTTTTATTTTTTCAATTTTTTCCGGGTCCAGATTGTCGTCGGGTGTATTTTCGTTGCCATTGTTTCCACGAATATTGATTTCTGTCACGCCCCAGATCTTAAAAATTCGAATATGAGATGACTGGATATCTTTGCCCTTTTTCAGAAGCAGTCGTCCATTAATGTCTCTGACTTCCTGATCTAAAACCATGCCCGGCTTTAGTTTATTGATGTGAATTGTCCCCATATAATATTAATCCTGTTCCTTTCGACAGGTGCCAAAATCTCCTACCTATTTAAAATATATTATAAATTTATCATTATCGCTTATGCTATGATGCGTTACAGCAGCTTTCAGGGCAATCTTGAGTTCCTTGTTCCTATAAACAGTTATCGTCTTAGATTTAAATAAACTTAAGGAAAAATTAGAAAAAACGGACGGGTCGCTAGAATTTTGACCTGGCAGGTATTAATGTTGATTTACCAATTTCTGAATAGCAGCCATATAATCTTTGAGGCCGTACATAAATATATTATTGTGGTTTGCACCCGGAATTTTCAGCAATGATTTATGGGGTGCGCTGCAAGCGTCAAATAGCGCCTGGCCATCTGAGAAAGGGATGATATGGTCCTGTTCAGCGTGGATAATCAGGGTGGGCTTTTTAAAAGACGCGATCTTATCGATATTACGAAATCCCTTCGCTTCCTCGAATCCCAGTGCAGTGGTATTGATGCCCAGAAGTTGCAGCAACGGACCGGCATAGGCAAATCCACTTTCAATAATCAGAGCGTCGACTTGATGGTCATAATGAACTGCCAGTTCAAGCACCGATGCACTGCCAAGGGATCGACCCATCAAGACCAGCGGGCCGCGATACGCATTTTTTTTTAACCACTGGATCACATAATCGAAAATAACATGGCAGTCCCGCATCATCGCGCTGACGGTGGGTTGTCCGGTGGAACGGCCGTAACCGCGATAATCAACCGCTAAAAAATTAATCCCCAATTGGTTCATCATCTGGCCGAATTCATCATAATCGGCGACAATTTCCCCGTTACCGTGAAAAAAAAGGATATTGCAGGCAGATTTGTCGGTCAGATGAAACCGGGCTCCGACAGCGATTTCAGCTTCTACCGGTATCATGATATCCGTACCGTTTGATACGGATATCGATCGTTCAAATTCGGGTCGCGGATAAAATAGGTGCATCAATATTTCGGGGCGATCCAGCAGTGAATAGTCTATTTTTGAGATATCGATCATCGATGTCCTCCCAGTGTTGCATCCCGCAAGCAATTTACAAGACAAAATTTTATTTAGGGTGTCAGGTCCCTGGCTTACTGGCCTCTGGTTTCTGGTCACTGGTTTCTGGTCAAAACCAAGAAGCGATAAGCTGACGACCAAAACAATGACACCGAATTCGCAGTAGTTACTTGAGATCAATCGGCAATTCGAGCATCCGGGCGGATACTTCTTTGAGAATTTTAACGGCCGCCATCGCGGTAATTTCTGATGAATCTCGTTTGGGATTCAATTCAACGATGTCAGCGCCCACGAAGGGGGCTTGCAGTTGCTGAATCAATTCAATCACCTGACGGGTGGTCAACCCGCCGGGTTCATGATGGGAGACGCCGGGAGCGAAAGCCGGGTCTAGAACATCCAAGTCAATTGAGAGATACAGCGGACCTGTGAGCTGTATGCGGGCTGCGTTATCGTATTGTGGTATTGTGATAATCTCCACGCCGAAACGCTCGGCCTGTTGTTGCTGGTGCGGATTAAGCGCGCGAATACCGATCTGAATCAATCGGGATGCCAGCCTCTCTTCCATGATGCGTGCAAAAGGACAAGCATGGGAGAAGCGGTTTCCTTCATAGGTATCATAAAGATCCGGGTGGGCATCGAGTTGAACAATTTCAAGTTGACCGAATCTTTTATGGAAGGCCTTTATGATCGGATAAGTGATAGCATGATCGCCGCCCAGAGAAACCAGGCGAATATCGCGGTTCAATAATTCGGTGACAGAGGCTTCAATAGTTTCAATCGCATCCGAGTCACCGTCGACGCGCATGTCGCCGAGATCGATAAAATCAGACCGCGCTGCCAGATCAATACCCGATTCCGAGCAAAGATTGCTGGCCCCGGAATTCATGGTTTTGCGGATTTGAGCAGGTGCCCGGGCCGCGCCTTGCATAAACGATGAATTGGCATCAAATGGGATGCCGATAACTGCGACCCTGCCCGATTTCAAATTATCAGAAACGTTTATCATTTGAACTCAGCCGATCGAAATTCAGCTTTGTTGGATTATTGTTGCAGGGAGCGCACCGGTAACACACGGCAGCCTGTGTTGTCATGCAAGCCGACGGTAAATGCGCTCCCCAGGTTGAAGTTGAATGCCAGCGGGAGCCCTAAGGCCGTATCCGACGCCCAGACAAGGATGCAGCTGAGCCGGATCTGGGGAACAATTTTAACCTGGTGGCCGCAACGCGTCTGATAACCTTGATATTTTGGAATTTGTACATAAAGGCTTTGCAGTTCTGCGATTGTCGGAAGACGCCAATTACCGTACAACTTCGGGATGGTGTCAGGAAATTCATCTATCAGCCAGTCTTGAATCTGGTCCCAGTAGATATCGACCTGATTATCGGTTTTAGCCCACATGAGCCCCAGTTTGCGGTCGGTAACGGTTCCGTTGCCATGGTCTATAAAGCGCTGTTCCGCCAGGACAAAATCATAACCACCCGCAGTCGTTATCAGGATAACGATGGAAAGAATCTCCAGAGTGTTCTTCATTTTTTTTATCATAAAACTTTAGGGCGAGATTGGGTGCGGCATTGGATTTTTATAAAAGTAAACAGCTGTAATTGTTTATTGGCTCTTTGAGGTTATTAAAGAAGGCGGTGCGTGTCAACAGACAGAAGACAGATGACAGCGGAGAGATGAAAGCAAGCATTGGGTGGAGTCAGAATCTTATAATTCCCAACGTCTTCAGGCTCGTATTGCTGACACCTGACACCTGACACCCGACACCTGAAACCTTAATTTTGGAATTAAAGGCCACTGATAATTACGCTTTCAACTTCGACTTGACGATTATCTCTGAGTGCAACGTGCGATGTACCGGACAGCGGTCGGCAATTTGCATCAGGCGCTGCTTTTGTTGCTCATCGAGCGGACCGGATAGTTCGATTTCACGCTCGATTTGATCCAATTTACCTTCTTTGGTTTCACAGGTCTCACAATCAGCCGCATGAATTTTTTGGTGGCTTAATTTAACCGTGACACCATCCAGGGGCCATTGCTTACGATCTGAATACATACGCAGGGTCATGGCGGTGCAGGCCCCCAATCCGGACATCAGATAACCATAAGGCGCCGGGCCCAAATTGGTCCCGCCCGACGAGATGGGTTCATCGGCCACCAGGCTATGACCCTCTGCCATGATATCAGTTGCATATCCGGATTTGCCGATGCGCGTGACGACCTGGCCATCGGTTTTGTCGCTTTGCGGTTCCGCTTTTTGGGGTGTATCTGCATATTTCAGTGCCCAGGCGGCAATAACAGAGCCGGCATAGAGGGAATCCTCCGGATTCGACATCAGATGGTCAGCCTTATCCAGGGAAATAAAGCTTTTGGGATGCCGGGCAGCCTGAAAGATTTGGGCCGCATTTTCAATTCCGACGGTCTCATCTATGGGTGAGTGCAAAACCAGCAGGGCCCTGTTTAAATTCTGCAACGTGGTTTTCATATTGACGAACTCCAGATCGTCGAGAAACTGTTTTTTTAGCTTAAACGTTCGGCCGGCCAGATTGACATCCGCTTCGCCCCGGCTTTGGATGGTCTCGGTTACACTGCCAAGGGCATGTTTGACGTGCTGGGGGTCGGCCGGCGCGGCAATGGTGACCACTGCCGTTGAAGCTGAAATGCGGGCAGCGGCCTGAAGCACAGCCGCTCCACCGAATGAGTGGCCGATTAATATTTTGGGCGCCTCGTAATTCGATTCGAGAAAATCCGCGGCTACGATCAGGTCGTCGACATTTGAGGAAAAGTTGGTATCGGCAAAATCGCCTTCGCTTTCGCCCAGGCCCGTAAAATCAAATCGCAGCACCGCCAAACCCGCTCGGGTTAACGCACGGCTGATATGCGCAATGGCTTTTATGTTTTTGGAACAGGTAAAACAGTGGGCAAACAAAGCATAGGCCAGTGGTTTGCCGTCGACCGGCAAATCCAGCCTGGCAGAAAGGGTTTGATCGTCTTTGTTTTTAAATTCAAGTTTTTTAAATTGCATCATCGTGCCTTTTTTAAGATTTGGCCACAGATTCACACAGACATACACAGACAATTTTTTTGGTCAAATATGTTACACAATCAAAATGTGTGTGTGCGTCCGTGTGGGGCTTGCCGCGGCGTAGCTCCTCAGATCGAAGACGGGTCCGTGCCGAATTA
>JASFGM010000201.1:0-5818 GCA_050123755.1 Desulfobacterales bacterium | reverse complement strand
GAAGCGTTTGCCCCACAGCATGCTCGCGCGGTTTACTCAGATTGATTACGACCGTCATATTGCTCTCGTGGCACTCGCGGAATCGGAATCGAATGAGAAAATGCTGGGAGTCGGCCGTGTCATTCTCGGCAGAAATCTCAGGGAAGCCGAATTTTCTGTCGTTGTTAGCGATTCATGGCAGGGAAAAGGAATCGGGGCAGCCCTGTTGCAACGCTGCCTTTTCATTGCCAAAGAACGTGGAATTCAAAGAGTAATGGGAACGGTCTTGTCTGAAAATACCCAAATGCTGGCGTTAGGACGAAAATTAGGTTTCAACATGAAGAAAGAACTGGGTGTCCCTGAGTATGAGTTGAGTATCGATTTCGGGGAAAATTGATCATACAGCAGCTGTTTTCTGAAAGCTTTCGATATTAACAACTATGGCTAACTCATGAAAAGGGAGGTTGCGATGGAAGCCAATGTAATCATAATCGGCGGGGGCCCCGCTGGGATCATCACCGCTCTGACAACGAAAAGTGTTTATCCTGAAAAGTCAGTATGTCTCATCAAAGAGATCGGCGATGGTGTGGTTCCCTGTGCCATTCCATATATGATGCATACCCTCTCAGATCCAAAACAGAATGTCATGGGCAACACGCCGCTGGAAAAGGCCGGGGTAGAAATTATAGTTAACAAAGTTGTATCTATGGATCCCAAAACTCACACAGTGAAATTGGAATCCGGTCAGGTCCTTTCCTATGAGCGTCTCGTTTTGGCAACAGGGACAGAACCGGTTTTGCCGCCCATTCCGGGGATTGAAAAAGAGGGTGTGTTTACCATTCGCAAAAGCATGTCAGCGATGAAAACCTTGCGTGATAAAGCACAGAAAGCAAAAAAAGTTGCAATCATTGGTGGCGGATTCATCGGCGCCGAATTCGCAGATGAATTGTGCAAAAATTCAGATGTAGAAATTCATCTCATCGAAATGATGCCTCAACTTTTAATCACTGCTTTTGATGATGAGTTTTGTGATGAGATTTCCCGGATTGTAATTAAAAAAGGTGTCAGCGTACATTTAGGCAATCGCGTTGCCTCAATTGACGGAAAGCAAAATGTTGAATCCATAAGCCTTCAAACCGGATTAAAAATACCGGTGGACATGGTTTTGGTCAGCGTTGGTGCAAAACCGGCAACTAAATTGGCGCAGGAAGCCGGCCTCCAGGTTGTCGAGAAGGATTCTATATGGGTGGATGAATATATGCGAACGACTGCTGATGATGTATTTGCGGTGGGCGATTGTGCGCTAAAACGCGATTTTTTTACCAGAAAGGCGGCTCCGGTGTGGTTGGCTTCTACCGCAACCGCCGAAGCACGCAACGCCGGAACCAATATTTATGGTATTCGGGTTCTGCATCAAATTCAAGGGACCATTGCGGCCTTTTCTACTAAAATTGGCGGTGTTTCCTTTGCCAGCGCCGGAATGACTTGTCGTACCTGTGAAAAAGAAGGATTCCGTTACGTTACAGCTACTGCCGTCGCGCCGGATCGCCATCCGGGGATGCTTCCTGGAGCCAGCGAACTGAAGGTCAAGCTGGTATTTGCCGATCGCTCGGGTATAATTCTCGGCGGCCAGATTTCCGGAGGCCCTTCGGCAGGCGAGCTCATCAACATGGTTGCTCTGGCGATTCAAAAGAAAGTGACCGTGCGAGAGTTAGATATGATGCAAATTGCGACGCACCCGCTATTGACGCCGGCACCCACCGTTCATCCGGTGATTAATGCGGCCCATCAGGCACTTGCGAAATTACGTACCCACGGGTGAATAAAAGAAGGTGACTACCATGGATAAGCCAATGTCGAGAGTTGGTTTCAAACTTATGGCCTTCGTGTTCAGGATTCGTGATCTTTTAAGGCCGCGCATGGATTTGTTGAAGGAAGCCGGAATAGAACCCGGATTCTGTATCCTCGATTACGGTTGCGGTCCCGGCAGCTACATCGCAGCGCTCGGGCAGCTGGTTGGTATCTCAGGAACAATCTATGCGCTTGATATAAATCCAGTCGCCGTTAAAGAAGTCCAGAAAATCGCCGCGCGCAAAGCAGTTGCGAACGTCAAAACAATTGAATCTGATTGTGACACTGGACTCCCAAAAAATCATGTGGACGTTGTTCTGCTGTATGACACCTTTCATAATCTTTCCCGGCCTGATGATGTGCTGCGTGAACTACACCGGGTGCTAAAATCTAATGGTACCTTGTCTTTCAGCGATCACCACCTGAAGGCGCAAGACCTAATCATGCGGGTAACGAAAACGGGCTTGTTCAAACTTTCGGCAAAGGGCAAGAAGACATACAGTTTCTCAAAACGTTAAGTTCTGACAACTTCTGACAGAAGGAACGTTATGGAAGAAAAGATGAGCAGGTGGGGTGTCGGTCCAATTTTTGCGTGCAGTGTACCGTATAGAGGCCCATACCCCCGTATAAGGAATTATACGAATATAACATACTTAAATAACTAAAAAATAGTAATCAGACGCTTCTGCCTATATAAAGATTTATACATAGCGCTTATTTCGGAGGCAGGTCGATTTTTCCTTTCTTGGATACAACCTCCTGATATAAAAGCTAATCTAATCTATTTAATTTTTTCATAAGTTTGCGTTTTTTTGGCACATGCTTTGCTCAATGAAATGTCAAATAGCAAACAAGGCAGCGGAAAAGAGGTAATTTAAAATAACTTTTATTAAATAGATTAGCAAAGGGAGGCATTACCATGACAACGTTACAGAAACAAACGGCAACCCAATACAAGATACCACCCCACATCCTGGTGATGGAAGACGATCTCAACGTCGCCAAGGGGCTTGAGATGGTGTTAACTGAAGACGGCTATGACGTGGATCTGGCAGAAACGGGCAAATTGGCCATGGAAGCGTTTGAACAAAGCCGCTTCGACCTGTTGGTGGCCGACCTCAGGCTGCCGGACATCAACGGAATGGAAGTGATCAAAAAAATCAAAGCGCAAAAACCCGGAACCGAGGTGATCGTGATCACCGGGTATGGTACGACGGCTACCGCTGTGGAAGCCATGAAGCTGGGGGTTCATGACTTTTTACCCAAACCGTTTACCGAAGATCAGATTAAGACAGCCATCGATGAAGCGCTCAGGGAACATGTTGAAATGCGGGTTGAACCCGCTATCAAAAAAGCGGAGACCGAAGAAGAAAAACTCATTCAGAAACGGGAGGTGCTCGAGGTGTTGAACCGGACTGCCGAGGACACGGAGTTCTGGTCTGATTTGATGGGAAACGGATCCAATGCACTGAACGGCTACCAACTTTCCAGCGAAGCCAAGGCGGCCATTGCCTCCGGCGATTTGAAGTGGATTAACGAAAACGTGGGAGAACTGACCCAGAAACAATTGATGTTCATCTACAAACGACTGGAGCGGGAGGCCTGGTAATCCCGGTGACATCCATGACGTCTCAAGCAAAATTTGAAAGCTATTTTCAAGTCTTCAGAGATATCCTCCGTTCGGTACACTCGCGCACCAGTGTTAAAGAAGTGTTGGACGTGGTGGTCACCAAATCCTCAGAGGTTCTGAACGCCAAGGGAGCTCTTCTTCGAATACTCAACAAAGAAACCAACCAGTTCGAGGTGGGTGCAGGATTCGGATTGGGTGAACGCTATCTTCACAAAGGGCCTGTGACCACCGAAAAAATACTGCCCGATCCGCGCGAACTCCACAAAGTCATCATCATCAACGATATCTGGAACGCTCCCCGGGTGGAATACCCGCAGCAGGCCTGGGATGAAGGCATCCGCATGATGCTGGAGGTACCGCTGGCCATCGAGGATAACCTGGTTGGACTGATTCGCGTCTATCTTGAAGAACAGCGTGAGTTCACGGATGACGAACTGGATTTTATTCAGACGGTAGCCGAGCAATGCGCCTGTATTATCGAGCGGGTCCGGCTGATTGAAAGCCAGCAGACCCAGTTCGATCATCTGGCCACGCATATGGATAAACTGTCGTCCCTGGGACGCATGGCAGCCGGCATTGCCCATGAAATCAACAATCCGCTGACCGGCATCCTGCTTTTCAGCTCCAACATGAGCAAGAAGGTTGAAGCGGGCGGTCCCCTGGAAGAAAGCCTGCAAATTATCATCAAGGAAACCCAGCGATGCAAAACCATCATCCAGGGATTGCTCGATTTCGCACGCGACCGGGAGCCTCAAAAAAAGCCGGCCGACATCAATGCGATTATTGAATCTGCGGTCGGCATTGTGGCAAACGAATTTCGGCTGCGGCACGTGTCCATTGAAAATCAGCTGGCCGCCGACATGGAAAACACGTTGCTGGATAGAAACCAGATCGAACAGGTGTTGATCAACCTTTTGCTCAACGCGTTGCAGGCAGTTGAAGAAAACGGCCGGGTCACCGTCCGAAGCACTGTGGATTCGGGGAAAAAAAGCATCAGTGTCGAGATCGCCGACAACGGCTGCGGCATTGCCGCCGTTGATTTCAAAAATATCTTCGAGCCTTTTTTCTCCACCAAAGCCAACGGAACCGGGCTCGGGTTGTCGGTCAGTTACGGCATCATAAAAAATCATAAGGGCGACATACGCGTGTTTAGTGAGCCGGGCCAAGGGGCGCGCTTTAAGATCAAATTTCCCATCCTGGCCGAAAAATCCAACGGCAGGGAGGCAACATGAAACCGCGCCGCATCCTGGTCATTGACGATGAACGCGTTATCTGCGACGCCTGCTGGCTGGTGCTGTCGGAAAAGGGTCACACGGTCACCTTGAAAACCAGCGGCGGAGAAGGATTACGTGCAATTCGCCAGGGCGATTTCGACATTGTTTTGCTGGACATGAAGCTGCCCGATATCGACGGCATGGAGATCCTGAAGGCCGTACGCGAGGAAAAGCTTGGGGTATGTGTGGTCGTCATGACGGGTTACTCCATAATGCCGAATGCGGTCCAGGCCATGAAACTGGGGGCAGCCGATTATCTGGCCAAGCCGTTTACCGATGATGAACTGATCACTGCCATCGAAAAAGCTTGTATCAGTCTGTAGAATTTGGGAAAAATATCGTTAAGATCCATTTTGAACATGATGCCGCACAATACGAAAAGGTGACAGGAAGCGTTTTTATGCAAACAAAGCAATCGACACAAGCGTCGCAGGGAGCAGTCATGGTTGTCGGCGGAGGTATCGCCGGCATGCAGGCCGCTCTGGATCTGGCCAACTCAGGCTATTTTGTTTATATGGTGGAAAAATCGCCCGCCATCGGCGGGGCCATGGCCCAGCTGGACAAAACCTTTCCGACCAACGACTGTTCGATGTGAATTATCTCACCCAAACTGGTCGAGGTCGGCCGGCACATCAATATCGAACTGCTTACCTTGACGCAGGTGCAGTCCATTTCAGGTGAAGAAGGCAATTTTACAGTTACCCTATTGCAGCACCCCCGTTACGTAGACATGGAAAAATGCATTGCCTGCGGGCTGTGTGCGGAAAAATGTCCCAAAAAGGTGGCCGATTTCTACAATGAAAACCTAATCAAGCGCAAAGCGATTTACGTTCCTTACTCCCAGGCAGTACCCCTAAAATACGCCATTGATGCCCAAAACTGCATTTACTTTACCAAGGGCAAATGCGGTGCCTGTGAAAAGAAATGTCCTGCGGGGGCCATCAATTTTGATGACACCGAAAAGACGATTACCTTGCAGGTGGGTTCGGTGATCCTGGCACCGGGGTTTAAAGCCTTTGATCCCGCCCGCTTTGACAACTATTCCTATGCGGCCCTGCCGGATGTGGTCACCTCCCTGGAATTT
>JASFGM010000200.1:0-5824 GCA_050123755.1 Desulfobacterales bacterium | reverse complement strand
AATGCCGATATAAAAATATCGGAGTCTAAATACCAAACAAACTATTTTCAAAGATTTATAGCTGAAAAAAACCTATCCCATCAACACGGTGGGAATTGAAAAAAATGGCTGTCAAAACTAAAAAAAGTGACTTAGAGCAGTCCCTGATCCAAAGCGAGGAAAAATTTCGCCTGCTGATGGAACTTGCCACCGATGGGGTTCTAGTCGTTCAGGATGGCAAAATCAAGGAAGTCAATTATTATTTGGCCAAGATGTGCGGTTACACCATCGACGAAGTGCTCGATACCGATTTGGCCAGTTTTTTTCATGCAGACGACATCGAAACCATTGCAGCCTTCTATGAAAAGCCGTTAACGGACAATAACGCCCTGGAGGTCCATGCCTTAACCCTGATGTGCAAAAACGGACACAGGGTCGATGTGGAAGTCATTGCCGGGCGATTCATTTTTGAAAACAAACCTTCGAACCTGTTGGTTGTGCGCGACATTTCAGACCGCAGCAAATCAGAGCGCGAGCTGGAGCGCACCCGTCAGCTGGAATCCATTGCTGCGCTGTCCGGTGGTATTGCCCATGATTATAATAATTTGTTAACCGCAATCATCGGCAATATCTCCCTGGCCCAAACCTATCTGGATCCGGATGACAGAGTATTCCTGCTGCTAAACCAGGCCCTGACAGCCTCCAAAACGGCCAAGGATTTAACCCAAAAACTGATCACCTTTTCCAAGGGCGGATCACCGGATAAAAAAGTTGCCGAAGTCGCCAAATTAGTTAAAAACGCTACGGAATTCACCCTGAGCGGTTCCAATCTCAAATGTGATTTTAATTTTCCGGATAACCTCTGGCCGGTGGAAGTGGACAACCGCCAGATCGGACAGGCGATTCACAATGTGATCCTGAATGCCCGAGAGGCGATGCCGAAAGGTGGCCTTCTCAGGGTTAACGCTGAAAATGTCACAAGCGATGATGATTTGTCTAATTTAAGAAAGGGCAGGTACGTAAAAATATCCATTAGCGACCAGGGTAAAGGAATCGCCCAAAAAAACCTGGACAAAATTTTCAACCCTTATTTCTCGACAAAAAAAATAGGGAATAAAAAAGGCACCGGCCTGGGATTATCGATCTGCCATTCGATTATCCGAAAGCACGGCGGCAACATGACGGTGGAGTCGAAATTCCGCCAGGGCACCACATTTCACATCTATTTGCCCGGTGCCAAAGGAAAAGCTTCCAATCAAAGGGCCGCCAATACAACCGAGCAGGAAATCCCGATTTTTGGCGAAGGTCGTATTCTGGTAATGGATGATGAAGCGATGATACGCAAACTCGCCGGTGAGCTATTGCGTTATCTGGGTTATGAAGTAGATTTTGCAATGGACGGCAGCGAGGCCGTTAAATGTTATAAACAGGCGCTGGCGTCAAAAAAACCGTTTGATGCCGTCATATTGGATTTGACCGTTAAGGGCGGCATGGGCGGCAAGGAAGCCATCCAGGAGCTCGTTAAGATTGATCCCCATGTGGTCGCTGTCGTATCAAGCGGTTACTGCAATGATCCCGGAATTACCGACTTCGGTCAATACGGTTTTAGCGGAGTGGTAACCAAACCGTATACGATGACCGAGCTGGGTGAAAAAATGAATCAGGTTATCACAAGCCAGCAAAATTAATTCCTTTCGAAATTGAGCTCAACTTAGATCATCGAACATCTGATTTTACCTGCCATGTTTCACCAAACCAAAACCATTCTCCTAACCTCTGGCGTTGCAAGCATTCTCGCGAGGATCCAATCCAGCCTTTGAATGTTTTCCTAAAACCCTTGCCTATTGCTATCCTATGACCTAAAATCAAGCTGATACCCATGATGAATATTCGCATAAATAGGAACAAAATAATTATTTTCCTCGTGTTAATTCTCGGGACGATCTGCGGCGGTCTGGCGGGGGCTTTTTTTGCGCTCACCCACGATCTGCCTCAGATCCGCCTGCTGGAAAATTTCAAGCCCGATGCGGTAACCCGTATTTATTCCGCGGACAAAGTCTTGCTGACCGAACTATTCATTGAGAAGCGCGAACCCGTGCCCCTGGAAACCATTCCCCGGCTTTTAAAGGCCGCGCTGGTGGCGACCGAAGATCGCAAATTCTATAAACACAGCGGTGTCGACCTGAAAGGTATCGCCCGGGCAGTCATCAAAGATATTAAGGCCGGCGAATTCGTAGAAGGCGCAAGCACCATCACCCAGCAGCTCTCGAAAACGCTTTTTCTAACGCCTCGCAAAACACTGGTACGCAAAATAAAGGAAGCCATTTTGGCCTTCCAACTGGAGCGCCGCTACACCAAAGATGAAATATTGGAATTGTACCTCAACCAGGTTTACTTCGGCAGCGGCGCCTACGGAGCGGAATCCGCAGCCAAAATATTTTTTGGTAAATCCGTTAAGGATTTAAGCCTGGCTGAATGTGCACTGGTAGCCGGTATGCCGAAATCGCCTTCACGCTTTTCTCCGCTGGTAAATCCGGATCTGGCCATCAAAAGGCGAAATACCGTATTAAGGCAAATGCGGGACACGGATATTATTTCTGAAGCGGACTACCAACTGGCGGTTAAAACGGCACTGGTTACCAATGGCCGTCGGTTCAATCCATCAAAAGCACCTTATTTTGTAGAATATATTAAAAAGTCGCTTGAAAATGAACTGGGGTCAACCCGACTGTATAAAGGCGGTTTATCCGTTTTCACAACCCTCGATTACAGGCTGCAATCGGCGGCCGAAAAGGCGGTGACTGACGGACTCTCTGCGCTGACCGATCGAATGCAACAGGCGCAATTAAAGGAACCGGCTCCCGAGGCCGCCCTGATATCCATTGATTTAACCTCCGGCGGCATTCTGGCCATGGTGGGCGGTAAAGATTTTCATGCCAGCCGTTTTAATCGTGCCTCCATGGCGCTCAGGCAGCCCGGATCGGCCTTCAAACCGTTTGTTTATGCCTATGCCATCGAGCAGGGTTTCGCCCAAAACCAAAAAATTCTGGATGCACCGGTCGTGTATCGAGGTGCACAGGGCGGCGATGATTGGAAACCTGAAAATTTTTCTTTAGAATATAAAGGCGAATTGACGCTCCGTCGTGCCCTGGCCATCTCTCAGAACATCCCGGCGGTTCGATTGCTGCAGACGTTGGGACCTTATTCGGTGGTCCAGTTCGCCCATCAACTCGGTATCAAATCACCCCTGGCCTCTAATTTATCACTGGCGCTAGGCACGTCGGAGGTTACCCTCATGGATTTAACATCCGCCTATTCTGTATTTCCAAATAAAGGCGAGAAGATAAAACCGTTTGGTGTTCTTGAAATTGTCGATCGACAGGGTCGCGTGATCTGGCGGGCCAAATCCCAGAAAAGACTGGTGATGTCACGCGCCGGTGCCGCCATTGTGACCAATATGCTGGAAGGCGTAATCAAAGAAGGTACCGGCAGGCGCGCTCGTATTCTGGGCAGAGCTGTCGCCGGGAAAACCGGAACGACAAATGATTATAAAGACGCTTTGTTCATCGGCTTTTCACCGCGTGTGATTGCCGGTGTTTGGGTGGGCCAGGACGATGGCAGCAGCCTGGGTGCGAAGGAAACCGGGGCCAAAGCTGCTTTACCCATATGGATTGACTTTATGAAAGCGGTCCTTCAAAATGAGCCGTATCAATACTTCGACATTCCCGATGATGTCAGCCAGATCCGCATGGATCCCATCACCGGCTTACCGCAGCCGCAAGATTCAAAGCAATCTGTTGTCGCCCTGTTTAAAAAAGGCACCGAACCGGTTGCGCATTACTAAAGCCGAAATTGGATGCGGGGTCTTGGGATAAGCGGTTGTTTAGTTAAGGTTTTATTTTTATGGCAAACAGTGTTATGGTTTAAAGTTTCTAAATTTTTCAATCTTTTCTAAGGCTCCAAAACCACATGATTCGAAAAGCAACCATCCAAGATGTAAAGTCGATTCACGGACTTTTGCAGGAATATGGCAAAAAAGAGGAACTTCTGGCACGTCCGTTAAGTGAGTTATACGACCATATCAGGGATTTTTCGGTGTATATGGATGAGAGCAGTCATCAGTTGATTGGCTGCTGCGCCCTGCAGTTCTGTTGGGAAGATCTTGCCGAAATTCGATCCCTGGCTGTTCTACCCGAACACATAGGTAAAAATATCGGGACAAAGCTTGCAGAAACGGCTTTACAGGAGGCTAAATCGTTTAACGTTAAAAAAGTGTTCACCCTCACCTACAAACCGGATTTTTTCAAGAAACTCGGTTTCATTCAAATCGAGCGATCCGATCTGCCCCTCAAAATCTGGGCGGATTGTATCATCTGTGTTAAATTCCCGGACTGCGATGAAATCGCTATGATGAAAAAGTTTTGAAGGAAAGTGCCTAGAGTGACTGAAGTGAGCTAGAGTGCCTAAAGTTGTGGAATTCTCTCATTCCTATTAAAAGATGGAGCGGAGCGACACCTTAACTTTAGGCACTTTTAACTTTAGTTCACTTTAGTCACTTATAGAATATACCCAGGGCCGGGTATTCTGCAACAAATTGGATAATACCAGATTAAGTGTAGATAAGGTTGAGCGGAATGGGAGGGTATTTCAATATCCCCGGTTTCGGAAGGATATGCTGCTCGCCGACCGTTAACCAGTGCAGGTCCGGTTTAACGTCTCTCAGTTTGCCGTCTTCCGGTTCACGGGCATGGTAGGTTCGGGCATAACTTGCCTGGAAAATGCAAACCCCGCATCTTTTCTGGCGGGCCACGACATAATTCTTTTTAAAAGCCCTGGGAGATAGACCATGGGCTTCAGCGATTCCATCCAGTTCCTTGAGAGAGCGTTTCATCAAAACCGATTTGGAGATACCCCGTTCGGAGATGCGAATCAATGCCCTGGATTCACTGCTGCCCACATATACAGTTGAGATCCCCGGAATCCGTTTAAGATACTGGGCAGCCACAATGGCTGCCGTGCGCCTGCCACCCACCATCACCGGAAGTCCATAATATTCAAAAAATTTCTTCTGGATATCTTCGGCATACTTGTCGCCCTTTTCGAATATATCTTTGGATATATATCTCAGGCTGCGCGCCATATCTTCAGCAGCTTCGGTTATAGGCCAATCAACCCGCACATGAAAATGGGTAAGGCCATATCGGCTCCTTGCCAGGCTGGCTGCGTCGCCCTGTATCAGCAAGGCATAATCGACCGGCAGCATAATTTTTAAAAAATTTTTGAAATAGATGGATTCAAGATATTTAAAATTGCGGTCAAACTTATCTGAAAGGGGCAGGGTTTTAAAACGCAAAAGATTCTTTTTGGTGGTTTTATTGACATCGAAAAACCGGATGTACTTTTTATGTTCCGGCAGTACCGAATCCTCTACAAAAATGACCAGAAATGCGTTCTGGGATTCATATTCCTGGTCGGGAATACGCCCGCGTGGCTTCAACTCTCTCTTTTCAACAAACGGAAAAGGAATTTGATGGGAGCTGAACGTATTGTATGAATCAATAAGGGCATATTGCAGTAGAAATTGATCCAGCTCATCCCTCAACAGCTCATAGTAGGAACGCCTCAACTTATCGGCGTGGCTCAGTTCTTCCCTGTAATTCCAGTATGCCAATCTCTTCTCCTGTTTAAAAAGGTGAATCTCAACTTCTGATTAATTTTCATCCAAGATCCAGGTATTACCTGAATCTTGCACGAGTCGGAGGCTTTCATATGCAAGGCATTTAAGGGTGAAGCCATAGTGCACTATTGCGAGCCCTTAATAACGCAGCAGATGGAAGCCTCCGGC
>JASFGM010000199.1:0-5861 GCA_050123755.1 Desulfobacterales bacterium | reverse complement strand
AGCGGCGCGTATAGGTGGTGCCCAACCATTGCATGCTTCTGGATAAATTTGCTTTTGGTGTGCGAAGCAGCAAATGATAATGGTTGTCCATTAGAACGTATGCAAAAATATCGGTATCAAAGCGCTCTGACATCTGACCGATTGTGTCTAAAAATAGAAATCGGTCATGATCGGTCACAAAAATATCTTGCTGTTTATTGCCGCGAGAAAAAACGTGATAAAGTGCACCTTCATATTCAATTCGCCAGGGACGTGCCATGCGTTTTTGGTATCAAAAACCAATATTGCATGTCAATCTATAATCACTAATCAAGCTCTGACCCCATATCACTGACCCCATATCACCAAAATACTGTCAGTACCAGACACTGCAAAGTTCTGGGTTTCACATGACCGCTGCAAGACAGAACCAATAAAGACCTGGCTTCCGGACACTGCTCCTGACGACGGAACACGGGTTAGAAAAACTGTTTTCGGCGGTTGCAAAGAAGGTGGTGAAGTCGTTTTATATGAGATTCACGGTGGTGGTCACACATGGCCGGGCGGCCGCAAAAATGCACCCGAATATATCAGCGGCAAGTCGACCAACGACATCGATGCCAACCAGATCATTTGGGATTTTTTTAAAAAATTCAACTTCTAACACTCAACCTGGGCCGGACTACCAGCTGTTTTCAGATTCAATATAAAGGCACTTAGAGAATATCTAAGTGCCTAAATTATTGGTGCCGAAGGCCGGACTTGAACCGGCACGGCTGTAAGCCACTACCCCCTCAAGATAGCGTGTCTACCAAGTTCCACCACTTCGGCACATCGTTTAAATATGCTGCTTGAATATATACGATTTATTCTGTTTTCGCCGGATCTGCCGGAGTCGTCGTTTGCGGGGCGGAGGTATCACCCTGGGCTGGCGAGACCGGCTGTTCAATAGGCGCCTGGGTTGTTTCCATGATCGAATCCGAGCTTCGATGACTGGACAAATATGCAAGCGCTAGGGACGTGAGCATAAAAATAATTGCAGCTACGGTGGTCGCTTTACTTAGAAATGTTGAGGCGCCGGTGCTGCCAAACAGGGTTTGACTGCCGCCCCCACCAAATGCCGCTCCCATATCGGCCCCTTTTCCGGTCTGGAGCAATACAATCATGATCAGGGCGACACATACGACAATATGAATAACGATCAGTGCTAGAGACATAATTTTTTTTAACCTTTAAACTTTACAATCTGGCCAAACGATTCGGCGCTCAGGCTCGCACCACCGACCAGGGCACCATCAATGTCCGGCATTGCCATTAAATTCGATATATTATCCGGTTTAACACTGCCACCATACAATATTCTAATGGATTTGGAAAGATCATTTCCAAAACTTTTCTCAATCAGAGATCGGATAAACTGATGGACCTCCTGGGCCTGATCGTCTGTGGCGGTTTTGCCGGTTCCAATGGCCCAGACCGGCTCATAGGCGATAATCAGCGTATCCAATTGGTCCGGAACCAGCCCTTCTAACCCCTCTTTAACCTGTTTGTCAAGTACGGAAAAGGTTTGCTCGGCTTCGCGCTCCTGTTCGGTCTCACCCACACAAAATACCGGTTTCAGGTCGGTTTGAATCGCCGCATGGATTTTTTTATTCACGGTTTGATCGGTCTCGCCGAAATATTGGCGCCGCTCAGAATGACCGATGATGCAATATTGACAGCCCACAGATTTGAGCATGGGGGCTGAGATCTCGCCCGTATATGCACCTTCAGCTTCCCAGTAAAGATTTTGGGCGCCCAGCGCCACCGGGCTGCTTTTTATCACCCCGGATACCGATTCAAGGGCCATAAAGGTCGGGGCAATCATGATATCGACACCTGCGACCGGACCCACATTTTCAACCAGCTGCTTTGCCGTTTCAGCAGCTTCCGGCGGTGTTTTATACATTTTCCAGTTACCGGCAATCAGCGGCGTGCGATTTTCCATATTGGCTCCTCATTAAAAAACAGGTTTCAGGTTTCGGGTGTCAGGCAACAGAGGGCAGATGCCAAAAAACAGTGCTTGATTTCGCGTTCCACGCTCTGCTTTCGGGTTGTGGGCGGCACCAATTGCTGACACCTGAACACGTGACACCTGACACCTTATTTGACCTTACAGCTCCTGACCGACCATGGCTGCCAGATCCACCATGCGATTTGAATAACCGGCCTCGTTATCGTACCAGGCAAGCACCTTTACCATATTATCGATCACATGGGTAGTTGGGGCATCCACGATTGAGGAAAATGCAGATCCATTAAAGTCGATGGATACCAGCGGCGCTTCGCTGTATCCCAGAATACCGGACAAGGACTCTTCAGAAGCCTTTTGTAAGGCCGAGTTCACATCTGAAACGGTAACACCGGTCTTCTCTATGGTCGCCACAAAATCCACCATCGAAACATTGGGGGTGGGAACACGGATGGCAAGTCCGTTGAGCTTGCCTGACAATTCCGGTAACACCAGCGACACGGCCTTGGCCGCACCGGTGGTGGTGGGAACCATGGACAGCGCTGCGGCTCTGGCGCGGCGCAAATCCTTGTGAGGATAGTCCAACAGGCGCTGATCCCCGGTATAGGCATGGATGGTGGTCATTAACCCGTATTTTAGCCCGAAATTCTCCAGGAGCACTTTGGCTACCGGTGCCAGGCAATTGGTTGTGCACGAGGCATTTGAAATAATATGATGCTGTCGCGGATCATACTGACTCGAGTTGACCCCCATGACAATTGTTATATCGGGATCGCCGGCCGGCGCGGATATGATGACTTTACGTGCTCCGGCAGCCAGATGTTTGGATGCACTTTCGCGATCACGAAACAGCCCGGTGCATTCCGCCGCAACATTTACACCGAGCTCGCCCCATCCTAAATTTTCAGGCTCCCTAATAGACCGGATGAAAACGGATTTGCCATCTACTTCAAGCCGGTCATCCTGAGCACTGACATCTGCATCCAGTTGGCCGTGTACGGAATCATATTTAAGCAGATGAGCCATTGTGGCTGCGTTCATAAGATCGTTGATGGCAACGACTTCAACCTCAGGATTTTTCAAGGCCGCCCTAAAGACCAGGCGCCCGATCCTTCCAAAACCATTAATGCCAATCTTAACCGTCATAATGTCTCCTTTAGGTTTTTTCAATTAGTCATTCATCTTTTCGTTAAGCTAAATAGAAGCTATCTTAAATTAGCTGCGTTTATTTCCTTTTAATAAGCCACTTGCCAATGAGATACTTTTTTTGCCAAATGCTTCCAGTTTGACTCCTAATTTGATGAGGTCCAGCTTCGCTCTGGTGTTCACCGCCTGGATCAAAATCGGAAGGTTTACCCCGGAAATCACCTCAATTTGTCCTTCCTCAAGAAACGAATAGCTTAAGTTGGAAGGTGTGCCCCCAAACATGTCTGTTAAAATAAGTACACCATCTTTTGATTTGACCTTTTTAATGCCAGCGGCAATTTTCCCGCGCAGCACTTCGGCGCTTTCATTCAAATCAATGGAAACCGAAACCAGAGCTTCAGGACGTTTGCCGATAATAAATTCAGCGGCTTCAATTAGGGCATCACCTAATTGACTATGGGTAACAATAACAATACCGATCATAAATCACCTTTAAAAAGTGCCTAAATTGACTAAAGTGAGCTAAAGTGCCTAAAGTTTTTGTATCGCTGTGCTCCAACTTTATAATTAAAATGATAAAATTCCTTAACTTTAGCTCACTCGCTTTGCTATTATGCTTGGCCAATATCGCGATGAATAATTTCGATCTGCTCTGTTGTTTTTCGAATGTGGTCAAAGATGGTGCGTGCGATGGTCACCGACCGATGCCGACCTCCCGTGCAGCCGACGGCAACGGTCAAATAGGCCTTGCCTTCTTTTTCATACATAGGGATCAAATAGTCAAGAAGATCCAAATACTTTTTGAGGAATACCTGAGTTTCCGCATGGTCTAAGACGAAATCTTTAATTTTGCGGTTTTCTCCGTCCAGCGGTTTTAATTCCGGGACGAAATACGGGTTGATCAGGAAGCGAACATCTATAATCAGATCGGCATCGTGCGGCACCCCGTATTTAAAACCGAAAGAGACAACCTGGATCCGCATGGGCAGCAGTTTTTTGCTTCTGCGGGCAAATTCAAGAATATTGGCTTTGAGTTCGTGCACATTATAATTGGATGTGTCGATGATTTTGTCGGCCGCCGCCCGCAGATCCTTTAATTGTTGCTTTTCGGCCCTGATACCCTCCAGCAGCCCCTTACCCTGTGAAAGCGGGTGTTGTCTTCTTGTGGTGCTGTAACGCTGCACTAAAATGTCTTCTTCGGCCTCCAGAAAAAGGATTTCAAAATGGTATCCTTTTTTCTTAAGCGATGCGAATATCGCGTCATATTTGGAGAGAAATCCTTTTTCGCGCAAATCCATCACAAAGGCAATACCGGCGATTTCCGTTTCACTTTCGATGGGTAATTCCAGAAACTTCGGAAGGAGGGCGACAGGCATATTATCAACGCAATAAAAGCCAGAATCTTCAAAGGCTGCCATTGCGGTGCTTTTCCCGGAGCCCGAAAGTCCGGTTATAATGATGATGGTTAAATGCTTCACATTAGAGAACTAAGGGATGATTCGGATTAAAATTCTTCATCCTCCTCTTTGATAATATCAAATATTTCATCGCGATCGGCCGCGCTCTGCAGTCTTTCTTTGAACTGGTCATTTTTAAGAATTCTGGAGATCCGTGCCAATAGTTTTAAATGAAGACCGGTTGAATTCTCGGGCGTTATCAGGATAAAGAAGATATGCGTCGGCTTGCCGTCAATCGCCTCAAAATCGACGCCCTTGCGGCTGAGGCCAAAGCCGAGAACCAGCGATTCGAGATCCTTTATTTTGCCATGCGGGATTCCGATACCCCCTCCGATACCGGTACTTCCGAGCCGTTCCCGATCCATTAACACCCAAACCAGATCCTTGTGATCCTTACCGGTGGAGTGGGCCAATGGAACTACCAGTTCTTCAAGAATACCTTTTTTGTTTTGCGATTTTAGATCATCTAAAATCGCTTCTTTTTGTAAGACATCGAGAATCTTCATTATAAACTCACAAAATTAAAATCGGGCAGCAAGTTATATCACCTTTTAATAATTACAGCAATCAAAACTCACTACCCGCAATTGATTTAACCGTTGGGTTGAATCAATCCATAATGGCCGTCTTTGCGGCGATACAGAACATTGACCCGATCTGAGCGGGCATTGGTGAACACCAGAAAGTTATCACTTAACAGGTCCATCTGTAAAACCGCTTCTTCGACATCCATGGGTTTATACTCAATATTTTTGATTTTAACTTCTCTTACGGGCTCCTCGTCCGGCAAGTCAATATCTGCTTCCATCAGGGCTATATTTTTGGCGTTGACGCCGGGTCTGCGTTCCCTGATTTTTTGCTTGTTCTTTTTTATTTGTTTCTCAAGCTTGTCCAGGACCATATCAATCGCCGAGTACATGTCATTGGTTTCTTCTTTACCATTTATCGTAAGCCGGTCTCCGTTAATATTAATTTCAGCTATATGGCGGAATTTCTCAACCAATAAGACCACATTGGCCTCGGCAGGGTTATCAAGTAAACGATCAAATCGATCGAGTTTATCGCGAACATAGGATTTTAACGTATCGGTAGGATCCAGGTTTTTAAAGGTTACAGATGTCTGCATGCTGAAAGCCCCCCTAAATTTGCTTGCGTTTGTTTGATGGTAATACTTTTAACATTTCACGATATTTCGCAACAGTTCGGCGTGCAATATGAATTTGATGTTCTTCTTTTAGAATCAGTGAAATCTTATCGTCACTGTATGG
>JASFGM010000198.1:0-5879 GCA_050123755.1 Desulfobacterales bacterium | reverse complement strand
CGCTATAATTTTCGAATTTTTACGAATAAATATTTCGAAATTTTTCTAATTTGCGGTCTCGCCACAAGACAATTCTGATCAGAAATAAATGTATCTATTTGTAATTGTTGCTTTTATAAAAATTGCCAACTGATGGCATACTTAATGCAGAATTGTCCTTTGTAAAGCTACAATTCATCTCGAAGATCATTTAAAATTAAAAGCTTTTACTGCTTTTCGGCCAAAAGTCGTTTTAGCGTTATCAAGACCCAGTGAAGCATTCAGAAAATCGACGATTCAATTATTGAGGCATAAAACAAACCACAAGGAGGACCCCCCATGGCGGAAGAAAAAGAAATCAAAGCGCCCAAGACGAAGAAATTGGCTGATCCTGTGGCGGCAACCATTGATCCGGCCAGCCAGCAGATGATTCAACGTGCCCATGACTTAGGTGTGGAGACGGCCTTTGACCGGGCGGTCACGCTTAAGCCCTGCAATATCGGCACCCAGGGTATCTGTTGCAAAAACTGCGGCATGGGCCCCTGTCGCTTGCCGCTTCCCAAAAGCGGCATTGAAGGCGAAGACACCCGCAAGGGGATTTGCGGGGCGACCCCCAATACCATTGCAGCCCGCAATTTTATCCGCATGATTGCCGGCGGTGCGGCCGCGCATTCGGACCATGGTCGTTCCGTGGCCGAAGTCTTTATGACGGCCGCCAGAAAAGAAACCGATGCTTACAAAATCAAGGATACCAAAAAACTTCTGGAAGTGGCCCAGGTTCTGGGAGTCGACACAACGGTTGAGATCGACGGTGAACAGCTCGATCGCGATACGGATGAAATCGCCGTGGAAGTCGGTGAAAAAGCGCTGAATGAATGGGGCAAGGCCGAGGGTGAACTTCTTTTTGCCAGGCGCGCGCCTGAGCCGCGTTACGAGCTCTGGAAAAAGCAGGGGGTTTTACCGCGGAACATCGACCGAGAAATTGTTGAAATCATGCACCGCACCCACATCGGGGTGGATCAGGATTACAAAAATCTGATGAAGCAGGGCACCCGCGCGGCCATCGCCGACGGCTGGGGCGGCTCGATGCTGGCCACCGAGCTCCAGGATATTCTTTTTGGAACGCCTTATCCGGTGGCATCCGAAGCCAATCTCGGGGTCATGAAAGAAGACATGGTCAATATTGTTATACACGGCCATGAGCCGGTGCTGTCCGAGATGATCGTCGCGGTCGCCCAGAAAAAAGAGATGCATGACTATGCCGTATCCAAAGGTGCCAAAGGCATTCAGCTTTCCGGCATTTGCTGCACGGCCAATGAAATTTTGCAGCGCCACGGAGTGCCGCTCTGCGGGACCTTTCTGCAACAGGAGCTGGCCATCATCACCGGTGCCTGTGATGCCATGGTGGTTGATATCCAATGCATCTTCCAGAATCTGGCCAACGTGGCCAAATGTTTTCACACCAAACTGATTACCACCCACCCCATTGCCCGCATGGAACAGGACAACGTCCTTCACATCGAATTTGACGAGCATCATGCCCAGGAAGATGCCGAAAGAATTGTCAAATTAGCCATCGATAATTTTGAAAATCGAAAATCCGAGGTCATGATTCCGAAGCAAAAATCACCCATCGTGGCCGGTTTCGGTGTGGAATCCATCGAATACCATCTGGGCGGGATGTTTCGCGGGTCTTATTACACCTTGAATGACAATATTATCAACGGTCGCATCAGGGGTATCGGCGGTGTCGTGGGATGCAATAACGTCAGGACCCGGCATAATGAGAGTCATATCCAGATCGTTAAAGAGCTCATCAAAAACGACGTGATTGTTCTGACAACCGGTTGCAATGCAATTGCCTGCGCCATGGAGGGTCTGCTGACGCCGGAATCCGCCGCAGTATACTGTGGGCCGGGTTTGGCTGAAGTGTGTGAAACCGTCGGGATCCCGCCGGTGCTGCACCTGGGATCCTGTGTCGATAACAGTCGCATTCTTTTGGCTGCCACAGAAGTGGTGAAAGCCGGTGGTCTGGGCGATGACATCAGCGATTTGCCGGCAGCCGGCAGTGCACCGGAATGGATGAGTGAAAAAGCCATCAGTATCGGGCATTATTTTGTGGCCTCCGGCGTATACACGGTATTCGGCGTCACCCTGCCGGTATCCGGTGCACCGGTATTTCAAAACTACCTGTTTGAGGAGTTTGAAAAAATGTACGGCGGTATGTGGGACCTGGAAGTCGATCCGATTAAACACGCCCACAAGATGATCGCCCACATTGACAAGAAGCGCCGGGAACTCGGCATCGACAAAGCCAGAGAGAGAATCCTGGTGGATATGGCCGCACGACGGGAACTGGAATCGGCATAATGTATTATTTAAATTGCTCCGTTTGTAAAAGAAAGGGGGCATCATGGACAAAAGAATAAATAGATTTAAAATTTGTGATTTCCGGTTTTATCCCTATTTGGCAAGGGTATTTGAACGTTTACCGGAAGAGGTGCGAGAAAAGGTTTTAAACGACACCAGTTTTCAAATAATAGCTGATGAGGATATGCTGAATGCATGTGTGCTGCGATATAACTTTGGGAATCCGGTCAAAACTTTGGTTTATTTAAGTTCGAAGATCCTCACAGAACCCGGACACCAATTAATTTATACAATCGCCCATGAGGTAGCGAAATATGATTTAAGCATAGAGGAAACAGAAACTCAATTTAGCGAGGAAGCCATAGAAGATTTGTTGGTGCATTGGGGATTTGAAACAGAAATAGAGGCTGTTCGGTATGACAAAGCCATAACTGAATCAGAGGGTTACAAGACGGGTTATGAGTGGGCAAAAAAACAGAGCAAAGATTATTTGATGCAGCATTTTGGTCTTTATTTTGACGAGTGGAATGAAAGAGGCCTGGGAAGGATGCCCAGTAATGTATTAAATAAGTTAAACCAGGCCGCTGAAAGCGATTCGATTCTTGATAATGTTGTCCAACCAAAAAGAGGAAAGGGGATTGAACCGACCAAGGATAGAACTTTGGAGACGCTCTCATTAAGAAAAGCGATGCTGGCGGGAATTATGGTGGCTGTTAAGGAATTTGAGTTGATGGATCTATCTATCCAGAAAAATTGGGCCACGCGTCATTGATCACATATAGTGGTTGTCAAAAAAACGTTCCGATATTCAAACGTTTTTTTCTACAACCGTACATTCTTTTATGCCGAACTTCCGAATTCCGGAACATTATTATGGAAAACGGTATCAGTATGTGTAAATCCAGTGTCGCTTATACACAACCTCACAATTTATTTAAGGGTATAAGACATTATGATCAGCTTTGGACCTGTTCCTTCGAGACGTTTAGGTCGCAGTCTGGGGATTAACAATATTCCACCCAAAAGATGCACCTATTCCTGCGTGTATTGCCAGGTGGGCAAAACCGCTGAGATGCAAGTCGACCGGACTCATTTTTATAATCCAGAAGAAATTTATATAGACGTTAAAACCAAAGTTGAAGAAGCACAGAAGCGAGGCGAATCAGTTGATTATCTTACTTTCGTGCCGGATGGAGAGCCCACCCTGGATGTCAATCTTGCGCGCACAATCGAGCTCCTAAAACCGCTGGGATTTAAGATAGCAGTTATATCCAACGGCTCGCTTATCTGGCGAGAGGATGTCAGAGCCGACCTGGCGAAAGCAGATTGGGTTTCCATTAAGGTTGATTCCACCATTGAAAAGATCTGGCGCCGAATCAATCGCCCCCAGCGGATGCTGAAACCGGAGGCGATTTGGAGGGGGTTGCTTGAATTTGCTGATGGTTATTCAGGAACTCTGGTAACGGAGACGATGCTGGTTAGAGGCCTTAATGACAGCGCTAGAAGTTTTAAAAAAATTGCCGGTTTTTTGAATCACCTGCAACCGGTTAAAGCTTATCTATCCGTGCCGACAAGACCCCCCGCAGAAAAGTGGGTCAGACCGCCTGATGAGGATGTCTTAAACGAAGCCTTCCAAATTTTAAAGGAAAAGCCATTTCAGGTGGAGTATTTGATCGGCTACGAGGGCAATGCATTCGCGTTTACGGGCAATGTCGAAGAGGACTTGTTAAGCATCACTGCCGTGCATCCCATGCGGCTAGATGCTGTCCGTGAATTCCTGATGCGGGCCGGTGCAGATTGGCAAATCGTTAACAAATTGATGGCTCAAAGTCAACTCGCGGAAGCAGTATATAAAGGAAAGAAGTTTTACGTGCGAGATCTCCAACACAACTAGAAGTATAGCTGGACCCATACCAAAGATTAAACTTTATTTAGATACCGGAAATGATTGTGAAACCACTCCTCGAACTTTCCTCCGATCAGGAAGCAGAAATTGTAGCGATCAACGGGGGCTGGGTCATGCAAGCGCGTTTAAAGGAACTGGGCATTTTTGCCGGGCAGAGAATAAAAAAAATTTCGCGCGTCGGAACAGGCGGTCCCGTAATAGTTCTCGTAAATAGAGCTCAAATAGCTGTTGGGGCCGGGATGGCATCTCGTATTGCCGTCAAAGTCAATTCCAATGCGTGAAGCGAATCGGACAGATAAATATACCACCTTCATCGCTCCGGATATTCTTTTAGTGGGCCATCCCAATGTGGGCAAAAGTGTTCTATTTTCGCGAATGACAGGTGTGCGGACGATTGCCGCGAATTATCCGGGAACCACAGTGGGTTATACTAAAGGCCGGACACGTTTTGAAGGCCGGGACTATAGCGTTGTGGATGCACCCGGCTCTTATTCTCTTGAACCGCTGGATGCGGCCGCTACGGTAGCTGTTGACCTGATTGGCGGGGCCAAAAGAATCATCAATGTGGTCGACGCCACCCATCTTGAACGGCAGCTGCCTTTGACCATCGAGCTCCTAACTCAAGGCAAACCGATGGTTGTCGCCCTGAACATGAGTGATGAGGCTCGCCATAGAGGTATCGAAATCGATGTTAAGAAACTTGCTGAGAAGCTTAATGTTGCCGTCATACCCACTGTAGCCCGCAGCGGATTAGGGGTAAGGCGTTTAATCCAAGCCGCCCTTACCCTCGCGGTGGAATCACCCGCTCCCTGCCGCGATCAATCAGGCCATCGCGGTCACCCCGCGCATATCCCTCACCATTCCAAAGAAGAAGTCAAATATGACCACAGGCATCTTGCCGATAAAGACGTCTGGTCGCGGATCGGCGCTATCATCCACGATGTTCAAACCTTGCATGATCATCGCCATACCTTTGGCGAGTTGCTCGAAGATATCAGTGTTCACCCTGTCTGGGGAGGATTTGCTGCTGCTTTTGTCGTTTTTTTCTCCTTTGCGATTGTCCGCCTAATCGGTGAGTTTCTCATCGGCGGAGGTATTGGAATCTTTGGGGAACCGTGGATTGTGCTGCCATTCGGCACCGAAGCTCTATTTGACACAGCATGGAAGCCGCTTATAATGAAGCTATCCAACCTGCTCCAGGAGAATGGCTTCCTGCATCAACTTCTCATCGGATCACTCATCAATGCAGAAGTAGATTTTGGGCAGTCCTTCGGTCTTCTGACTTCCGGGTTGTTTATCCCGCTGGGAGTGGTGCTGCCGTATATTTTTAGTTTTTACCTCGTTCTTTCTGTGCTTGAAGATACCGGCTATCTGCCCCGTCTCGCTGTTTTTCTGGATAACAGCATGCATTGGCTCGGTCTTCATGGTTACGCCATCATCCCCACTCTTTTAGGATTAGGCTGTAACGTCCCGGGGGTGATGGCCACGCGGATCCTAGAAAGCAGGCGCCAGCGTTTTATTACGGCCACCCTGATCTCTGTCGCCGTTCCCTGCGCGGCCCTTCAGGCCATGATTATCGGTCTCGTCGGCAAGCGCGGAATCGGGCCCGTGCTATTGGTTTACA
>JASFGM010000197.1:0-5899 GCA_050123755.1 Desulfobacterales bacterium | reverse complement strand
GGCGAAGAGATGGTGAAGAATGGCGCAGAGGTTATTCATTTAGCTACCGGCCTGGTGGTTGGTTATCCCCCCTGTCCCTATATCGATACATTCAAAGCCTTTCTTGAAAAACGCTATGAGGTCAAGGTCGTTGTCGGCACACATCCGATACCGGAAAAGTATCTTGATATGCATACTTCCCTTGGGACCTGGGAGGACTCCGCATGGAAGCCGCTTGTCGCGCCGACCATGAGTGATGACGTGACCCGTGCAAGTTACGATTAAGAATAGTCACAGATGCCCAGGTTTAGCGTCTTGATGAATTGCCGGGATTTTGTCTGCCAGGCATCATATTTGAATTCATCGCCTTTTTGAAAAGGTTCGCTTGACACAGAAAAGTTATCCTTTTGGGTTCTGTCAGGTCTACAGAATTTTTGTTTCTTTTTTAAATACCCTCTTATACCTCCCACATCGATAAATCATTTTACTTAATAGAATCTTTTTGAAATTTTGCGAAAACTTATTTGAAATTTTTCGAGATTTAACTGCCTGTTAAAATAATTTCCAAACAATGCCAGCATTAATTACTTGAATTTATTTGTATTTTCAAGATTTTACATTAATGGCATATTTCGTGCAGATTTCAGAAGTTAACCTCAATTAAAGACAGGAATTAGATAAAAAAGAAGGAGCAACTCGCTTGGTTAAAATCGGATGAGCAACACTGTCCTTCCGAATAAGAATGGACAATACAAGGAGGGTAATTATGTATGCACTGATTTATGACGAATTCGATCCAACAAAACGCGAAAAAGAGGTAATCTCTGTTCACAAGACTAGAGAGACTGCAATAAAGGCCTTGGAGAAAAGGATGCGTAGGTTAAGAAAAAGAGTCTGGGAATGCGATACCCGGATCGTGTGGGTGTACGACCGGATTCGTGCAGGTGATCATATTACGCCGGACTCTTTTGAAACCTGGGCTCCAGGTGACGAAATTCCTGAGGGAGATAGGTACGCTGATGGGGATTAACTAAATTTCCTCAGACGGGTCGAATATTACGGGGCTCGAAAAAAAAGTATCAGGGTGATATTCACGTGCCAGAACCAAGCGAGCCTCTTAAGAGATATGCTGCTGTCATTCTGGCTATGGATCTGTAATGGCCAGCGGCTGGAATGAAAGTATATGGGGTGTTAACAACATTAAAATAGGAGGCAGTTATGGCTCGATTGATGGCATACGATGCTGATCCCAATATGAATTGGGACGTTGTGAAAACCTTAGGTCATGATGTCAAAACTTTCACCGACTCCGGCGAAGCTGTGGATTACGCCCGCGGAAACCAGGTAGACATCGCCCTTCTCGGCACCCCCGAGGGAATAGATATGATAAAGCTTTTAAGGGAGGTATCTCCCCATTTCAAAGTGATACTCTTCTGCGACTCACCCAAGATTGAAGATGCACGCCAGGCTTTGGGCTTTGCGCCGTGCGCTTTTCTTTTCAAACCGATCGTGGCCGGAGAGCTGGATGCTTGTCTCAAGCGGTCTTTGTTGAAAGGCAAGAGCACCCTCAAGGGTAGTCTCAAGCTTTAGCCCAACAGATTAAGAAAGGAGGAGACCATGGAACCCAAAAAAGTGGCGGCCGCCAAAGCGATGATTCAGCGTTTTCTGGCCACCGTTTATGCCGATGAAATCAGTTCCGAACTATACAAAAGTATGAAGTCTGAACATTTCTTGCGGGATCTCAAGGCGGCTTCAGACACGTTTTACTCTAAGGAAATGACCAAGGGCACCAAAGCCCTATTCGAGTTCATGGATAGGGCCGGAGTGGAGACATACAAGGCACTTCAATTTGAGTATGCCGATCTGTTTCTCAACGCCGGTGACAATCCAGTGCTACCCTATGAGTCGTTTTACGCTGATCGTGAGCCCACCACCCATGGAGAACCACTTTTTCAAATGCGGGAAACCCTCAGAAAACACAATCTGCATAAAAACCCCAACTATCCCGAGCCTGAGGATCATATTGCGATTGAGTTCGACTTTCTGTCTGAAATGAACCGACGCTTGGCAGATGGTGATATGTCGGCTGCCGAGGTCAGGGCTGATTTCGGCAAGCAGCACATGGCCTGGAGAACCGAGTTCTGCGCCGTACTTCACGCGGCTGACAAGTCGGGCTTTTACAAGGCTTTGGCTGAGCTGACCCTGGGCTACTTGTTCGTGGCCCATTTAGCCTCCTTGCCGCCTGGAGACGTCGCGCCTCAACAACCGGCCGCCGATCTGATCGCATTGGCCAAAGTTTTGAAAGGTCTTCCGCTGGCCAAAGAATCATTCCTCCTCAAGCCGAAAGCGATCGATCCGCAGGCTCCCAAGACCATCCCGACCCACTGCTATGCTTGCGGTGCGCTGTGCGGAATAACGGCTAAAGTTAAAGACGGTGTGTTGGCCTCCTGCAGTGGTCTGCAAGGCGATATCAAAAGCGGCGGGCGAATCTGCCCCAAAGGTTCAGCGAATAGGGCTCACGTCTATTCTGCCTACCGGCTCAAGTCGCCCCTAATCAGGGAAAACGGCCGCTTCCGTAAGGCCTCCTGGAATGAGGCGCTGGATAAGGTCGTTGAAGGTCTTCAAGCCATAGCGCCTCACAAAATTGGTTACATGCGAGGCAATGATTGGGCCAACTGGGTCCATGAGGCCTTATTCGATCACCTGGGCTACCCTAAGACCACCCATCGACCCATGTGCGATAATGCCAACCGCATGGCCAACGAGCACAACCTCAATGACAAACGGCCCTGGATTAATTACCAAGAAGCTGATTACATTCTTCACTTCGGTATGAATGAGCTGGCCTCCTCTTACGGGCAGCGTAAGACAGCCCAACTCAGGGCGGCGCTAGACCGGGGAGCCAAGCTAGTGGTTTTCGATCCCCGACGTTCTGAGACGGCCGCTGCTGCCACGGAGTGGATTCCGATCAAGCCGTCCACCGATGCCGCTGTGGCCATAGCCATGTGCTATGTTATCATCAAAAACGGTCTTTACGACAAAGAGTTTGTGGCTGACTGGACCAGCGGTTTTGAGGATTTCAAGAAGCGGCTGATGAGCGAAGAGGATGGCATAGCCAGAACGCCTCTATGGGCGAGCAAGATCAGCGGCGTGCCAGCCGAAACCATTGAACGAATTGCCCTGGAATTCGCCAAGTCTGAAGCCAAGGGTGCCATCTCCTGGACCGGTCTGGCTCAGGTGCCCAATGGCATGTACGCTACGGCTGCTGTGCAGGCCCTTAACGGTTTGTGCGGTACCTTTGACGCTCCCGGTGGTCCGTCTTTGCCTTTCAAGCGAAAATTGAGTTCCGCTTGGGGGGAAGGCCAGGAAAAGCCGCCCAAAGGCGATGCCCCCCAGTTAAACAAGTTCGGCATGTGGGTTGGCTGGGCCCCGGCTTTTCTGCTTGAGGATGTCGAGGCCGGCAAACTCGAGGGAATGGTCTGTTACTATGGCGATCCGGTTTTAAGTTGGGGCAACCAGGCAGCTATCACCGAGGCTGTCGAAAAGATGAAATTCAAAGTGTGTATCGATGCCTTTATGTGCAACACAGCTACCCTATGTGATGTTGTTCTGCCCGACAGCACATGGCTCGAGCAGAGTCAAGTTAAGCCCGACTGGCTTTATGAAGCGCAGATCAGTTACTGGGCTGAGGTGGTCGAACCGTTGTATGACTCCAAGCCCATGTACTGGATCACCTTGGAGCTGGCCAAAAGGATGGGTCTGGGCCATTACTTTCCCTGGAGCCACATCGACGAAGCCTTTGAAAACCAGCTCAAGGGTTTACCCTGCACGTTGGCTCAGCTCAAGGAAAACGGCTTTGTCATAACCGACGAGGCCGAGTATTACAAGTACAAAAAGTGGGGTTCGCTCAATCCACCGGATGGCTATGGCTCTTCGGGTGTCACCAAAACCGGAAAGTATAATTTTGTCAATGCCGTGGCCTTAGAAAAAGGTGTTGATGCGTTGCCTGATCATCACGATGGGCCGACCGACTTGCAGCCAGACGCCACTTATCCTTTCCTGTTCGGGAACTTTCGCATATTCCACCACGAACACTCGTCCACATTTAATAACTTCCAGCTGATGAAGCGCGTCGGCACGAACCCATTGTGGATCAATAAAATGGACGCTCACGATCTGGGTATTGAAGCGGGCGACAGAGTCCGGCTTAAATCCCCCTGGGACGAAACCGAAATTTTCGCTCTGCCCACCTGGAATATAATGCCGGGAACCTTGGGATCTGGCGGCGGCTTCGGCCATACCCGGGGGCTTGAAGGTGACCCTAAGTTCCCACAGTTCGGTGGGACCAATCCGCCGGGCATCCAGAAACCTAACACCACCGAAGATATGGGCGGCACGCCGTTGTTCAAGTATATCAAATGCCGGGTGGAAAAGCTTTAGGGCTAATGACTAAATCCGATGTAAGCCAAAAATTTATAGACAAGGGTATCGGAGAAACGAAATTGACTCCTAAACTTAATAGAATTCTTTATGCAACAGATCTCTCTGCTGATTCTAGCGACGCAATGCGTTATGCCGTCAATTATGCCAACCGGCACAATGCAGAACTGATTGTATTTCATGTGATCAATCAACGATCGATTACTTGCTCGAAGATACGATCCAATTTTTTCGACTTAGACCAGGAACACAAAATCAGACAAGAAAAAATAAACGCTGCCTTAAAGCGTATGGAGAATTTACTGGAATTAATCAGGAAAAAGGAATTTAATGATCATCCCGAGTACATTAATAAAGTCGAATACCTTGTTGCTCACTGTGGGAGGATAGCGGAACAAATTGTTGAAAAGGCCGATCGGTGGGGCTGCAAATTGATTATCCTTGGACCCCACAGAAAGGGGTTTTTGGGTCGAACCTTTTTACCCGGTATATCGCGAAAAGTGATTCGCAGGACCAATACATCTGTGCATGTTATCAAATTGCCAAAAGGAGAAAAGCCATGATTCCAACGATTAAAAAAATTCTTTATGCCACGGACCTGTCACCGAATTCGGCCTATGCGTTCCGTTATGCCATAAATTCGGCCATCAAGCATGATGCCAATATCATTATCCTGCATGTGTTTGAAAAGATATCAGTTACTACCGAGGCCCAACTGGGGGTTTACATTGAAGAGGATCTACGCAAAAAAATATATGATGACCGGCGAGAGTCTGCGATTGATCGAATCAAGAAGCGTCTGCAAATTTTGAGCGAAAAAGAACTCGAGGATAATGCAGAAAGTGTCCATCGAGTCGAATCCATAGAAATGGCTGAAGGTTTTCCGGCGGAAGAAATCCTTAGCAAGGCAGATGAATTAAACTGTGACGTCATCATCATGGGCACCCATGGAAAAGGCATCATTCAGCATGCATTTTTAGGAAGCACCGCAAAAAGAGTCTTACGCCGAACCCGAAAACCGGTTTTCATTATTCCTTTGCCCAAAGGAGAACTCGATATCACCTTTCACGATGATGACTAAAAAAAGCCGAATACGGATTTACGAAAGACACCCTTACTTTTCTCTATCGGATCTTAAATTGAAGTGGTTTCAAAACCTCAGATCGCGTTCGAGAGCCCCGCTGAAGCGGGATTACATGTCTAATCTAAACAGACTAATGTATGCATCAAGGCGCAGGTCGATGAAAAAGTCGTTGTTCCCAGCATACATGGGAGTATGTGAGCATTTTGAAGAGGTCTGCAACGCAGCTATCGGACGCTAGGTGGGGTTTTGAAACCACTTCTATACACGGGTATTGGCCAATCCCATCGTTTTAGGCCTGCAGCCGCCCCCTTATATTTTCGAAACGCGGTTATCTGGGAAGAACAAGTTGAGCTGGTTGTGGGAGCGGCTTCCAGCCGCGATCATTTGATTTCGCGG
>JASFGM010000196.1:0-5908 GCA_050123755.1 Desulfobacterales bacterium | reverse complement strand
ATGGTGCGTTATTGCCCCTAAACCAATCCTTGTGGGTAGGCGTTCAAGCATTGAGGGGATTACTTGGCTGGTGCTGGATTATTGGATTATTGGGTCTTGGCCACCGATTTCTGAATTTCAACAATAAATTCCTTTCCTATGGCAACGAAGGAGTTCTCCCATTTTATATAATGCACCATTCCGTAATATACATAATCGGTTACTATATAATTCCATGGAGTGGAAATATTGGAAGCAAATTTCTAATTATATCGATCACTTCATTCGCCATTATTATGGTGATTTACGAGATTCTGATAAGGCGTTTCAGTTTGCTTCGTTTTTTATTCGGGATGAAAACAAAGATCAATTCAAGAATTTGGCAGACGGTTCTTTACGTTATAACTGGTTTATTCTTTGTCTTAGTGATGGTTTTGCTGATCGTTTCATTGAAAGTAGAGAATATGTCACCACCTCCAACGAAACCGGGGCTTTACATCAACGAAGAGTTCGGGTTTCAATTGACCTTTCCGACGAGCATGAATGAACAGGGTGGACTAACCGCCAACGATATGCTTTTCCATATCAAGCACCCAAAGAAAACTATGTTTTTAAAGATTCGGAAGAACGTCATTCCCGCAAATCAACCGCTGAATCCGCAAGCCGGAAAAGAATGGATAAAAAGTATAATGATAAGCTTGGGCATGAAAAACCCGGAAGTTCTTTCGACCGAAGTTTTGACCACGCCGGACGGAACCAAAGCTTTGTACGCTGCTATAAAATTTAAGACCAAAACTCAATCATTGGTTGGAGCCTTTGCCTTTGCAGATAAGAACAAAAAAAGGTTATTTATAGCTGGCTATAATGACGATGGGTTTGAACCACTTGAGCAAATCATGAAAAGCTTGACGTTTAATTAGATGTGTGTTCCGAGCTATCGTTCGGCCTATGCCCGAAGTACGACAGTATTTCGAATTTAATATTTGATATCATAGGGGTCCATATTCTCATGAAGATAGAATAATATATCCATAGCTAACAAGTGCATACACCGGATCTTTTTCGTCGATAGCTCCTCAAAAGTCCGGTGATGTCAGCGTTAGTGATATCTATGAGCTATCAGCTACAAGATGGCGCTAAAGGCGCTCTCCCCCTCATAAGGGCCGGACAAAGGGGGATCCCTTAGCTAATCACCCGGTGTCGGGGATGGCAGGGAGGATCTTTTTGACTCTGCCCACCTGCCCATCGGTCAGCCGAACCTTGATGCCGTGGGGATGGCGGGCCGATCGGGTCAGAATGTCCTTGACAAAGCCCCGGGTCAGTTTTCCGGTGCCCTGGTCCTTTTTCAAAACGATACACACTTCGTTTCCGGGCAGGATGTCGCGCCGATTTTTCCCGTCCATTCCGCAAATCTCCTTTCTGAAAAGAGCGGGCGCTGCACCGGTCGCATCAGGCGGCCTGTTCATTTTTCATCCGGCAGGCGCGAAGCGTGTGGCGCTTCTGGGCACAGAGCACAGCCTTGCGCAAGCGCACCGCCCTGGGCGTGACCTCCACCAGCTCGTCTTCACGAATAAAGTTGATGGCCTGCTCCAGGGTAAAAGGTTTAATCGGTGAGAGCGTGACGCTATCGTCCTTTCCGGCCGCCCTCATGTTGGACAACTTCTTTTCCCGGCAGGGGTTGACGTCGATATCACTGCCGCGGTTGTGCTCGCCGATGATCATTCCCTCGTACACCACATCGCCCGGCAAGATGAAAAGCCGTCCTCTGGGTTCCAGGTTGCAAAGGGCGTAGGGCACGGCATGTCCGTTGCGGTCGCAAACGATGGAGCCGGTGAACCGGCTGGGGCATTCCCCTCTAAAGGGTTCGTAGCCGTTGAACAGGGCGTGCATGATGCCCGTACCCCGGGTATCCGTCAGAAACTCGTCGCGGTATCCGATCAAAGACCGGACCGGTGCGGAAAACTCCATTCTCACCCGGCCGTTTCCGCTGTTGTTCAGGTGCATCATCTTTGCCTTGCGAATCGAAAGTTTTTCCGTAACCACCCCCAGAAAGCGCTCTTCGCAGTCGATCAGCAGACGCTCGATGGGTTCAAGCCTCTGATTGTTTTCATAGCGGTATATGACTTCCGGTCGTCCAACACTGAATTCAAAACTTTCCCGGCGCATGGTCTCAATGAGGATGGCCAGTTGAAACTCCCCGCGGCCCTTGACGAGAAGGGCGTCCCGGTCGCCGCCGCTTTCCAGGCGGATGGCCACATTGCGGCGTGTTTCCTGCAACAGGCGTTCACGGATTCGATTCAACTGAACATACTTTCCGTCCCGGCCGCCCAGCGGCGAGTCGTTTATGGTGAACTTCATGGATATGGTGGGTTCGTCGACGGCGATTCGCTTCAGAGCGCGGGGCGCCTCCCGGTTACAGATGGTATCCCCGATTTCGACCGCTTCAACGCCCGATAGCACCACGATATCCCCGGCCCCGACCGCATCCATCTCCCTGAGGGTGATCCCGTCGTAGACCTGAAGCTTTGAAACCTTGAGCGGCGAAGTTTCCCCTGATTTTCCGATGCAGACCAGGGTGTCCCTGGAGCGGGCCGTCCCGTTAAAAATTTTTCCAATCGCCAGCCGGCCCAGATAATCCGAATAGCCCAGGTCGGATACCAGCATCTGGAACGGCGCCTCAGGATCGTAGAAAGGACCCGGAATCTCTTCAAGAATCGTGTCCATCAGCGCGTGGAGGTTCTGGCCCTCTTCGTCTAAGGTTCTGCGGGCGATACCGTCCCGACCCACTGCGTATAGCAGGGGAAACTCCAGCTGTTCGTCGGTGGCGTTCAGATCGATCAGCAGGTCATAGATCTCATCCAGAACCGGTTCTGGCCGTGCGTCCTGGCGATCGATCTTGTTAATGACCACGATGATCTTCAGGCCGGCTTCCAGGGCCTTTTTCAGAACAAAGCGGGTCTGGGGCAAGGGCCCCTCGGAGGCGTCGACCAGCAGGATCGCACCGTCGGCCATGGACAGCGCCCGCTCCACTTCCCCTCCGAAATCCGCATGACCCGGGGTGTCGATGATATTAATGCGGACATCTCTCCACATCACCGAGCAGTTTTTGGCCGCGATCGTAATGCCGCGCTCCCGCTCGAGATCCAGGGTGTCCATAAGCCGTTCGTCGACCTCCTGGTTGTCTCTGAACAGACCACTTTGGCGGAACATGGCGTCCACCAGGGTGGTCTTGCCATGGTCAACGTGCGCGATGATGGCAATGTTTCTTAAGCTGTTGTTTCGCTGTGCTTCCGTCATGGTTTTCAAACTTCCCGTTTGCACTAAAGTATTTTCAGCCGGACGAAGATGAGAAAGTTAATCATTAATCATACAATGGCAAGCACTTTTTATCTACCCACCTGCCCTCTTAACCTGAAATAAAATAAGGTATCGCGCAACGCCAACACCTATTTTAATCTGCGCAAATCTGCTCTCCGAGCTGCAGGCTTCTACCCACCGGGCTGGAAGCGAAGCCGGAGGCGAAATCTGCGGATTTCCCTGAGCCTTGAGCATAAACCTCGGGTTGAATTTTGAATTCTTTTCCGCTACCATAGGACCATCTTATCGGGGAACTTCCACCTGTCTTTCACACATTTATTCTGAATCTGTAAGCGACTGTATTGCGCTCATGCACTTTTGTGTTCGGTCACAGGTGTTCAGCGCCTTGTTCCGTTAAAAGCGATCAAATTGAATCCGCAACAGGGAGGATGATTATGCCTGAAACAATTGTGATGATTCATGGGATGTCGTGTGGCGGATGGTATTGGGAAAATTTTAAAAATTTTTTAGAGCATAGAGGCTTTCAATGTTATACGCCAACCCTTCGCTATCATGACATGGATCCAAACGACACGCCGGATCTCAGGTTGGGTACAACCAGCCTGCTGGATTATGCCCGGGATCTTGAAGAATATATCCATAATTTAGATCAAAAGCCATTCTTGATGGGGCATTCTATGGGGGGTCTGCTTGCCCAGATTTTAGGCGCCCGCGGATTGGCCAAGGGTCTGGTTTTGCTAACACCTGCTCCTCCAAGCGGCATAAATGCATTGATCTATTCGGTTATCAAAAGCTCCTGGAGCGCTCTCACAACGTGGGGATTTTGGCGTAAACCCCATCGATTACCCTTCCAAGCATCGGTATATGCTATGTTGCATTTGCTTCCCGCAGAAGAACAAAAAGCGGTTTATGATAGATTCGTATACGAATCCGGACGGGCGGCCTCAGAAATTGGCTTCTGGTTTTTGGATTTCAAGGGCGCATCAAAAGTCGATCAATCTAATGTCAGCTGTCCGGTTCTAGTCGTTGCTGGAGCCGAGGACAGAATAACACCTGCTTCTGTGGTTCGAAAAGTTGCAAATAAATATGAAGCGATTTCAACTTACAAAGAATTTGAAAATCACGCCCACTGGGTCATCGCCGAGCCGGGCTGGGAAGAAATTGCAGAATTTGCATCTGACTGGCTAAATCAGATTTCGGATTAAACAATAAATTCTAAGGTCGCAAGATTAGACCCGGGTATGAAAAAAATGGAAGAGGCATCAAAAAATGCATACGAAAAGTAAACTTTGCTTATTCATGTTTTTTGCCGGTTTAATAACCATGGCCACTTTTTGCGGGACAGTTCAAGCTTCGGAGTTTTTAGCGGATGTTGTTATGAAAGGCGCAATGATGTCCGGCGACGGCAAGGTGTGGGTCAAAGGGCAAAAGAGCAGGCAGGAGATGGGTAGCGGGGCCGAAAAAATGATAATAATTATGGACCTGGACCAGGGTTTTCAATGGATGCTTATGCCGGATAACAAGATGTATATGAAAACCAAAATACAGGCCAAAGGCAAAGGATTCAGTCCGGAGAACTTTGTGGGGATGCAACAGGGTCCTATGGAGGCTCAACTAAAGCGGATAGGTACAGAAACGCTGAAGGGCTACAAGTGCGATAAGTATCTGTTAACCTTTAAGAATAAAAAAATGGGAACCATGACGCAGTGGTTTTCCACAAAGCTGAGTTATCCAATTAAAATGGTCAATAAGTCAGATATGATGGGCGAGGTAATAACAGAACTGCAGAATATCAAAAAAGCAAGTGTCCGGGACGATCTTTTCATCGTTCCATCTGATTACCAGGAAATGCCAAGCCCGCAGATACCACAAATGCCGACAAAAAATCAGTAATTCAGCGGGATTTGTCCGGCGAAATCTGCGGATAGCTTTGAGCTCCGATGCTAAGCATCAGTTAACTATCAGCTATAAGCTATGAGCTACCAGCTTCAAAATTAACCCCCCGGATTGAATTTTGAACCCTTTTCCGCTTTCATTAATTTTGCTTAAAAGAAAGGAGGTTTGTGATGGCGAATTTTCTGTTCGTGCTGAGTCGAGATGACAACCAGGCAGCAACCCGGTGTTTTCAATTTGCTCAAATTGCCCATTCAAAAGAGCATGAAGTAAACCTGTTTTTTATTGATGATGGTGTGCTTTGGGCGGATTCAAATAAAAATTTTGATATTAAATCTCCGACCGGCGATTGCCCGAATGAGTATTTGCCGTATTTGGTTGAAAACGAAGTCCCAATTGGCGTCTGAATTCCGTGTGCCAAAGCTCGTCAGGTAGACGAGTCAAATTTTTTTCCGAATATGGCCTTGGACAGCGGATCACATTTGATTGATCTGGCCGCTGAAGCTAAAGTTTTTAATTTTTAAAGGCGCTGCCGGCTTTAAAGGCATCAAACGCCTCTTTTTCCAAGAAACGCAACAAATCAACACCATCCCTATTTTACTGCGAGTTAAAATAATTGTCGTTGGACGGAGATGATTTTACAATAATCAAAATTAAGATTTACTTGATTTGACAACCCCCAATTTTTAAATTTCGTTTATCTATACAAGAAATTATT
>JASFGM010000195.1:0-5927 GCA_050123755.1 Desulfobacterales bacterium | reverse complement strand
TGCTAAATAAAATGGGAATCGAACCCGTCATCAGCAATCATGAACGCTGTTGCGGACACGATGCATTATGGTGCGGTGACCATACGACCTTCCGCAAGCTGGCCGGCTGGAATCTTGAAGTGATTAAGTCCTCCGGAGCCAAGACCGTGCTCTTCAGTTGCCCGGAGGGTTATGCCACCTTTAAAAAATATTATCCAAAATATTTTGGTGAGCTTCCCTTTGAGGTATTGCATATGACCGAATTTCTGGCGCGCGAGCTTCCGGATGCAGGCTTATCCTTCCAGCCGTCTTCTGCCGGCACCATCACCTATCATGACCCGTGTCGTTTGGGTCGCCTGGCAGGGATATACGAACCGCCCCGTCAGCTCTTAGAATCACTTCCCCATACTGAACTGGTGGAGATGGAGCGTAATCGCCAAAATGCGCTTTGCTGCGGGACCAGCGCCTGGATGGCGTGCTCAAGCTATTCCAAAGCCATTCAGGATGAACGCCTGCAGGAAGCCGCGCTAACCGGATCCCAAACCCTTATCACCGCCTGTCCCAAGTGCCAGATTCATTTTTCGTGTGCCCAGAGCGGCACGGATTCAGATCTTAAAGTGATCGATCTTTACACGTATCTCAGGCAAAGGTTAAGCGACTAACACAAAAATATAGATTGAAACTGCCGAAATGCCGCCGATGGGTTTCTAGTTCGCATTAATCTTCATGAGAAGCCCCTTGGTGTCATAAAATTAGACGCTTCATCCTGCGAAGCGGGGCAAGATCCAGGTCTTATCTGGATTCAGAAATTATACTAATCCCTGATCCAGCATGGCATTGACAACCCGCACAAAACCGGCACTGTTGGCGCCCACCAGATAGTTGCCCGGCGCGTCGTAGCGTGCCGCCACATCCAGACAGTTTTGATGGATGTTTTGCATGATGGTTTTAAGACGGCGATCGACCTCCTCTGCAGACCAGTTCAGGAGCATTCTGTTCTGGGCCATTTCTAATCCGGATACAGCCACCCCGCCTGCATTGGCAGCCTTGCCCGGTGCATACAGAAACTTTTTATCCGAAAAGATTTTGACAGCCGCCGGCGATGACGGCATGTCGGCACCTTCACAGATCAATTTGATGCCATTGTTCAGAAGGTTGTAAGCATCATTCTCCGAGATTTCATTTTCCACAGCACAGGGAAATGCACAATCGGCCCTTTGATTCCACAAAGAATTGGATCCCTGTGAGGTGTCGGCTTCGGTGTAAACCGTTTCAGAATATTTATCGACATATTCTTCTATTCTTCCCCGTTTGAGATTTTTTAAGCGTTTGACAAAATCCAGCTTTTGTTTATCGATACCTTCCGGATCATAGATATAGCCGGATGAATCCGAGAGGGTCAGAACCTTGCCACCCAGTTCAATAATTTTTTCAGCCGTGTGCTGCGCCACGTTCCCGGACCCGGACACCAGACAGGTTTTGCCCTCAAAGGTATCATTGCGGGCTGCGAGCATCTCGGCTGCAAAATAGACAACGCCGTAGCCGGTTGCTTGGGGACGAATATAACTTCCGCCCCACTGCAACCCTTTGCCGGTCAGAACTCCGGCGAATTCATTGCGTTGTTTTTTATACATGCCAAAGAGATACCCGATTTCTCTGGCCCCCACGCCCAGACCACCGTCAGGGATATCCGTATCCTGGCCGATGTGACGGGACAGTTCGCTCATAAAACTCTGGCAGAAGCGCATGATCTCACCATCTGATTTTCCTTTGGGTTCAAAATCCGATCCCCCCTGGGCACCGCCCATGGGCAGCGTTGTCAGCGCGTTTTTAAACGTTTGCTCAAAGGCCAAAAATTTTAAAATGCCAAGATTGACCGAGGGGTGAAATCGCAACGCGCCTTTGAAGGGCCCCAGAGCGCTGTTCATTTCTATCTGGTATCCACGATTTACGCGCACATAGCCTTCGTCATCCATCCAGGGCACCCGAAACAGGATCACGCGTTCGGGTTCCGTGATTCGCTCGAGAACACCCAGCTGGCGATATTCAGGGTGGCGGTCTAAAACCGGCTTGATGGTATCAATAACCTCCTGGACAGCCTGGTGAAATTCTTTCTCCTCAGGATCTCTTGCCAAGATCCGCTTTAAAGTCGTATCTGCCATCTTTAACCTCCTTCATTTGGGACGCTGAGCTAGAAGTGGTTTCAAAACCCCATCTAAGGCCCAATGGCTGCGTTGCAAGCCTCCGAAAAGTGCTCACATACCTATGTATGCTTCGCTTTCTCGATCGGCCTGCGCCTTGCCCTTGAACCTGATCTGAGGTTTTGAAACCACTTCAAAATAAAAGCATTTCTAAAAGTTTAAGCATCGATGATCTCTAAAGCTTCCTGCCGATACGCATCCATCACGTACTTGATGCCGGTGATTTTGGCACATTCTTCCGTCAAGGAGAATAGATCGTCTCGGCTGATATAGCCCACTTCCCAGTTGCGAGATCCTGCCATTAGTTGCTGAAGTCCCACTTTGATTTTATCCACGACATTATAGAGCCCAACAGCACCCAACGGCATGCTGTCTATCTCTGAGCCGTATTTTACCTTGAGGACTTCATAATTCATAAAGATTTCTTCTTTGGTATATCCGAATTTCGATACGGTCGATGGCAGACCCCCATCTTCGTCCCGCAACCATTTTTCAGTATTCTTGCCGACCATGCCCGGAATCATCAAGGCCCGGCCCATGCATATTGCTTTACAATACGGGGCGCCCAGGGCCAAGGCTTTGAAAACATGGTCTTCAGAGGAAAAGCCGCCTGCAAAAGCGAGATCCGGAACGCGCTTGCCGCTTTTCGCAAGCCGTTCGCTTAACTCAAAGGCCATGGAATGAAGGTAAATAGCAGGAATGCCCCACTCGGTCATCATTCGCCAGGGACTCATTCCGGTACCGCCGGGGGCTCCATCAATTGTCAGCAGATCAATATCGGCATCGCTGGACCAGCGGATGGCCATGGCCAGTTCTCTCATCGGATAGGCGCCGGTCTTGAGCGTAATGCGTTTGGCGCCCAGTTTGCGCAAGCGTTGCACCTCGTTCATGAAGCCTTCCTGATCCACGAAACCGAGGCGCGAATGCCTTTCAAATTGCTTCAAAGGCCCGGCCTTAAAAGCAGCCTGGTGCGCAGGGTCTTCCGGATCCGGAGTCACGATGTAGCCTCGTTTTTTCAATTCAATGGCGCGTTCCAGAGAATTCACCTTGATTTCGCCTCCGATACATTTGGCTCCCTGGCCCCACTTTAATTCGATGGTTTCCACCCCATGCTTTTCAATGACATATTCGGCCACGCCATTACGGGTATCCTCCACATTCATCTGAACGAGTATATCGCCATAGCCTTCGTGAAAGCGGCGATATTCCTTGATGCGACGATCCATCTCCGGCGAGCTTTTGATCAGACCGTTGTCGCCAATTTCCAATTCGGGATCAATCCCGCAAACATTTTCTCCGCACACCAGGCTGATACCACTGATGGCAGCACCGATAGCGAAATGATTCCAGTTTTTGCGTGCAATATCCGTACTGCCGAGGGCACCCGTGAATATCGGCACTTTCATCTTGACCTTGTCGGTAACACCGTATTCGGTTTCGGTATTGACGTTTGGAAAGGTGGCTTTATCGGGATCAGCTTCAATCCCCTTGGCACCAAGGGCATACCCCATAATATTTAAATGGGAGTAATCCACCGGGTAGTCCTTGTCCGCACCGGCGGTAACACTGCCAAAGGGCTGCGGGTAAAGAAGTTCCCGCCCCCGAAAAGTGGCTTTGAACATATCGCAATTTCCTTTGCAACCATCCACACACCTGCTGCAGATACCGGATTGGGGTGCGACGTCGCGAGATCTGTTTTTCGTTTGCAGAGCTTCGTTTGCATTTGCTCGATTGAGATTCATCTTTTCACTCCTTGTCTGACATAGTCTATGGTTAATAAATCCGTCTCACGCTAATCGATTACGGTTAAAAATCGTGTCGACCTGTTTAGCCGACATCGCAGATAAAAATCAAGCTTAATTTTCCATTTTTTAACACAATTCTCAACAATATCTAATAATTGTCGTTTACGATATCTACAAATTAAAGCTATTAGATATAGGAGGTATACCTATGGGACCAAGTTGTCTAGCAGAAGATATTAGGCAGGAACATCGACTGAGGTATCGATACGCGACCTCCGGGCAGTGGTACAAAGGGAGTCTACACTTGCATACGAATCGCTCAGACGGCCATCTTTCAATCACGGAACTGGTTGAAAGGTATGTCGCAGAAAAATTCGATTTTATATCAGTCACCGATCATTGGTGCCTACCGGAGTTCAATGGAAATCGAAAATCTCTGCCGGTATTGCTCATCGATGGCATCGAATTGGATGGTTTTGATAATGCCGGGGTTTATTTTCACGTGCTCGCCCTTGGCGCATCACTTAAAATTGCCACTGCCACCCGCAATTTTTTAAATGCCCTGCAAACCGCTCGATCGCAAGGGGCGCTGTTGATATGGGCTCATCCGTATTGGACCGGAAATTCACCCATAGAAGGCCTGCGGCATAATTTTGATGGCATGGAGATTTACAATCATTCCTCCCATTGTGAAAACGGAAGCGGGTATGCTTTGTCGCATTGGGATAGCGTATTGAATCGGCATCCGGATTTTCTCGCCTTTGCCACTGATGACAGCCATTTTAAGCCGGGACAACGATACTGGAAAGGCGGCTGGATAATGGTAAACGCCGCTTCCTGCACCCAGGAAGAAATCTTATATAACATTCGCAGGGGTAATTTTTACGCGAGTCAGGGACCTGAGTTTAAAACCATAGAATATTCGGCAGACTGCGTAAAGGTGGAAACTTCTCCGGCAGCATACGTTCGCCTTATAGGCCCGAGAATGGCCGGCAGCTGGATCAAAGCCAGGGAAAAAGAACCCATTTTACAGGCTGAATTCCATCTGCCGCCGGACTGGCCTTATGCCCGTCTGGAGATTGAGGATGCTGAGGGGAAACGCGCCTGGTCCAATCCACTTTGGTTTTCCTCTTAATGGATATCCTCAAAATCCGCAATGCCGGAATATAGAGGCAGGGTTGATTCATAATCTGCAATTAGGTTTTTCTTTTTATATCTTCGATATTAACCAATCCCACCAGCCGTTCCTTTTCAAGCACCGGCAAGTGATGGATGCGTTTTTTCATCATCAAAGATAAACACTTTTCAAGTTTATTTTCAGGGCTTGCATGAACAACATCTGCGGTCATTATCTCCCGAACTGTGGTTGCCCTGGAATTTTTGCCCTCGAGAATTATTTTACGGGCATAATCTTCTTCGGAGAGAATTCCCACCATCTTTTCATTTTCAACGACGACAATCGCACCGACTTCTTTTTTCCCCATCAGCTCCATGGCTTCGTAGACCTTTGCTTCCGGGGAGATGGTGTTCAGATCGTGCTCGATAGAATCTAGTAATTTTTTAACCTGCATTATCATAAACTCCTTTAAGAAAACAAATTGAAAGATTGACCGAAGTACATGATTATATGGCCTTCCGTTAAATGTTGTCGCGGCCTAATAAAAATCATTAGGGTGGAACCTACCGCTATCAAAAAGGCCTATATAAAAATGGACTTTAATAGAGCAGCCTAAGCATAGTTCACTAGATTATTGTTAGGATTTTATTCAGCCTTTGTTAAAAACAAATCATTAGTTGGGCCGGCGGATTAACCCCGCGCGCGTCTGGAGATTGAGGCAGTTGATGGGAAACGCGCCTGGTCCAATCCTTTGTGGCTTTCTACTGGTTCGCTTGGAAAAAATGGAGTGGGAATCAGCTTATCAAAGAATGCAATGGATTTATCTTATGTGTCATCGTATCTTTTAAACAATAATTTCGTTAGGAAATAAAAGATTAGCAAAAT
>JASFGM010000194.1:0-5966 GCA_050123755.1 Desulfobacterales bacterium | reverse complement strand
GTAGACGTATTCAGAACACAATCTTAAAATAGATGTTCACTATTTTGGCAGAGCCAACTTGGCTCTGCCTTTTTTATCAAACCCTGATATGCTGATATTCTGGACATCCAATAATTTTTAAGTCCTCCCGGATTTCACCATCAGGCACAAAGCCTGCAATTTTCGATAGGCTAAAATTTTGTATATTTGCCCTGTGTAATCTGCAAAACCAGATTAGTGTGCCACTACGAGATACTCTATATCCTGTAATTTGACACAAAGTCATATTTGCGATAGTTCAATTTTATCATCCAACCTTATACCAACATTTTTCAAACGGCTTAATTAAAGATGGAGGGCATAAAAATGAAATGCCCCAAGTGCCAATTTGAGAATCCTGATGGTGTAAATTTCTGTGTAGAATGTGGAAGCAAATTAGAAAAAATTTGTCCAGAGTGTGGCTACAGTAATTCCCTTTCACATAAATTTTGCGGTGGATGCGGCCATAAATTAAGCCTTCCAGAAGAAGAGCCTTCAATAGACCTTTCTTCCGATGAAAAGCTAATCAAAATTCAACGCTACCTACCAAAAGGCCTTACTGAAAAAATCCTTTCTCAGAGAGATAAGATCGAAGGAGAACGCAAACACGTCACGGTGATGTTCTGCGACATGGAAGGATTTACTTCTCTTTCTGAAAAACTTGGTCCTGAGGAGGCTTACGCCGTCATGGATCAGGTCTATGAGGTCCTCATACATAAAGTCCACGACTATGAAGGAACAGTCAATGAGATGACCGGTGATGGAATTATGGCTCTTTTTGGAGCCCCCATTGCATTAGAAGATGCTCCCCAACGGGCTATTCGGTCTGCTCACGCCATTCACCGGGAGATATCGAAGTTCAGCGACAAAATTAAACAAGAGAAAAAAAATATCCCTTCACTTAAAATGAGAGTTGGTATTAACACCGGCCCGGTGATAGTTGGTACATTGGGTAATGATCTGCGAGTGGAGTTTAAGGCGGTAGGGGATACGGTCAATCTGGCTTCTCGCATGGAAGGGTTGGCACAGCCGGGCAGCACTTATGTTACCCAGGAGACCTTCCAGCTTACCGAAGGCTTGTTTCGGTTTGAAGCCTTGGGTGAATATGAAGTTAAAGGTAAAGAAGGCTCTGTCAAGGCCTATCGAGTCATTGCCCCGAGCACCAGTCGAACACGATTTGACGTCAGCGCTGAGAGAGGTTTAACTCCCTTTATGGGAAGGGCGCGGGAACTAGAGCTCCTGCTGGATGCTTTTGAGCGTTCTAAAACAAGCAGAGGGCAGGCATTGTCTATTGTAGCTGAGGCAGGAGTAGGCAAATCAAGGCTTTTATATGAGTTCAGAAAAGCGGTTTCCAGCGAAGATGTCACTTTTCAGGAGGGTAAATGCCTTTCTTACAGCAGAGGTGTAGCCTATCATCCAGTCGTAGATATTGTGAAGGCAAATTTTGACATCGCAGAAGGCGATGGCGAGATTGAGATCAGGCAAAAGTTAATACGGGGCTTAAATATACTGAATGCTGATGAAGCTTCCACTATGCCCTATCTGCTGGAGCTTTTATCGGTTGAGGACAGTGGTTTGTATGCGACTTCTTTGAGCCCCGAGACGATAAAAGATCGAATCATCGGGGCATTGAATCGAATTACCCTTAAGGCTTCGCAAATACGTCCGCTGATCATGGCTGTCGAAGATCTTCACTGGATAGATAAGAGTTCTGAAGATGTATTTAAATACCTTTTAGATAGTATCACCGGAGCAAGGATATTTTTAATATTTACCTATCGGCCAGAGTTTGTGCACACTTGGGGAGCAAAATCTTATCACAGCCAGGTAAACCTAAATCGGCTTTCCAATCGGGAAAGCCTTGCCATGGTGACCCACCTTCTATGTACTAAAGACATCGACAGGGATCTTGAAGAATTGATCCTGGAAAAAGCGGAAGGGATTCCCTTTTTCATCGAGGAGTTTGTAAAGTCCCTTAAAGAATTACATATCATTGAAAGAGAAAACGGTACATATCGTCTGACAAGAGATATACAGGAAGTGACCATCCCTTCCACAATCCATGATGTGATAATGGCTCGAGTAGACACTTTGTCAGCAGGAGCGAAAGAACTTCTTCAAATCGGATCGGTTATTGAAAGAGAGTTCAGTTATGAGTTGATCAAACAGGTAGCCGGTCCATCGGAACAGGAACTGCTGTCACGATTTTCGGTGTTAAAAGATTCAGAGCTTCTTTATGAAAGAGGTATATACCCAGAAACCACCTATCTTTTCAAAAATGCACTTACCCGCGAGGTGGTCTATGATTCGATACTTACTTCACGGAAAAAGAAACTTCATAAAATTATTGGTCAAGCCATTGAGCGGTTATATCCAGATAATCTTCATGAACATTATGGTATTTTAACCGAGCATTTTATCAGCAGCGGGAATTATGAGAAGGGGGCAAAGTATTCAAAGTTAGCGGGCAAGAAGGCTGCGAGAGCCGCTTCTAATATCGATGCGATAGAGTATGCCAAGAAAAGAGTTTTCTGTCTCGAGAAAATGGCAAAAACAGATGCGACACAAAGAAATCTCATCGACGCCAGAACGATTCTTGCAGGCTACTATTTGAACTCGAGTATTCTTGTTAAGGCCAAAGAGGCTGTTACTCCTATAGTTAATTTGGCTTTAGATCTAAATTATGAAAAGAGGCTTCCTGGGATTCATATAGCAATTGGGTTGTATAATCTCTGGGTTGAAGAGGATTACCCGAAAGGACTTCAACATATAGACGAGGTATCAAAGATTTCAGAAAATGCAGATGACCCCATATCGGTTTACATGCCATTGTGGTCATCTAACTTTTACTTAGCCGCCCACCTTAGCCTTAATTGCGAATTTGAAAAGAGTTTCGAGTACCTTAAGAAAAGCCTTGATTTGAGTCGCGCTGCAAACGATTTGATTGGAATAACATTTGCGAAAGGTCTCGAATGTCAGCACTATATTTATCAGGGAAAGATCGATGAGGCGTTTCAAAAAAGCAACGAAACATTACAAAAGGCAAAAGAAATTGGCACCATGTATGTGGAAGGAATGGCGTTTGCTGCTTATGGCACATCTTGCTACTTTAAAGGAATCAAAGATGGGGTAGAAACGAGTTTGTTAACGGGGTTAGATTTTTGCGAAAAAACAGGGCATCTCGTCTATGGACCTTTAGGCGCTTTGTCACTAGGTGATCGTTACTTTGATTTGGGAAAATTTGAAAAAGCAAAAAATTATTATCAAAGAGGGCTTTCGATTCTGCAACCTGGGAAAATGTTACCTTCTTTAATAAGCCTTTTTGTAGTCGCTCTAGCGAGAGCACGGGTAATGGAAGGGGACCGAGATCTCAATTTGATTGAGCTATTTCGATATTACCATAGAAACAAATTTAAGGCTTTTCAAGTCTGGATGGCAAAATATATCGCGGAGATTCTTTTAAATAGTGGCGAGAAGCACATATCTGATGCTGAGGAATGGATCAATAAGGCTATCGATTCCGCCCAAAAGAATGGCCTGAGGTGGTTCTTAGCCAGTAGTTACGCCCTTTATGCTGAACTGTTTAGGCGAAAAGGGGATCAATCAAAAGTCAAAGCAAAACTCGCCAAAGCGATAGACATCTTCAAAGAATGTGGAGCTGATGGATGGGTAAAGAAATATGAGAAAGAGTTGGCTGAGCTTTAACAACAAAGATTCATTTGAACTGTGGTTGCATATTAGTTTACGTAACCCAGACTTTGAATGGAGTGTGGGTTCCGGCTATCAGTTAAAGATTTTGAGTAGCCGATTTTTTTCAGATTAGCATTCGCAATTTAACCATCAAGCTATTTTAGATTGCCCCTCATAATACGCAACACTTCTCCTAATGATCGTCAAGAATTACTTGCGATATACATTTCATACATGTAATTTCAGCTTTGTTGGGTTTATTTTAACAGCCGGCTTTCGGATTTAGCCAAATTACGTTCTGATTCATTAAATATCACAGCTTTCGCTCAATGCGGAGCCATTTAGATCAATTAGAGACACAAAATGAAAATCAAAAATGAAAAATGGGACACCCTTGATGGCGTATTAGATAAAATTTGGCTAATGCTTGAGCATGGAGCCTCCGATCCAGACGATCCTTTTCATTGGCCTGTACTGGGCACGACATCAATAGAGGGCTGCAATTTGCGAACTGTTATACTTAGGAAAGTCAACGTGCCCGAACGGATTTTAGTTTGTTATACCGATGCTCGAGCCGCAAAAGTGCAAGATATTAAAAATTATTCACAAACAAGCTGGTTATTTTATCATCCCACCAAGAAAATTCAGCTGAGAATATCAGGACAAACAACATTACATGCACATGATACATATGCTGATCGACAGTGGGCCGATACCAAAATCACAAGTCGACTGAATTACTGTGCGTCTCAGCCTCCTGGCACACCCATTGATAAGCCCTCATCAGGATTACCCGATTTTCTGTTCAATAAAATACCAACCCTTTTGGAAACCGAAAGGTGCCGGAAGAATTTTATGGTTATTGTAGTGCACATATTTTCTATCGATTGGTTGCTTTTGAAAATAACTGGGAATCGCCGTGCCCTATTTGAGTGGGATAAGGACAGGTTGCGGTCCACATGGCTGGTTCCGTAGAAGCCCTACCTGAAAATTTTCGGATTGCAAAAGAAAGGTGCAATAATTTTAATGGGCTTTCAAAGATTCGATACAGGCACGACATCTTCAATCCCAGTCCTTGCAAAAAGTTAAGAACTTGCTTATGCATTATATAATCGGAAACTCCGAAAGCTATAGCAAGGTGTCTGCAGTTGCGCATTTCCTATGAAAATTAACTCCGACGTCGGCTCCCAAGGGTTATTTTCAGCGATACAAAAGAAAAAATTTTGAAGAGGCGCACCCAAAAATATAAAACCATCCACAGGGGGAATCCTTATGAACGAAGCAGAAAAAAATACCCAAGAAAAAACATACATAGGACCCGCAATTGACATAGCGATTCGGATAGGTGCCATAGCCCTTTTGATAGCACTTTGCTTCATTTTTTTAAGACCCTTTATCTCTCCGGTGATGTGGGGAATCATTCTTGCTATCACATTACACCCCGCTTGCAGAAGACTCAGCGGCATATTGGGTGGCCGTGTTAAGTTGGCGTCTGCCATCATTACTACAGTCATGCTCCTTGGTGTCATCCTCCCCAGCATCCAGATGGTAGACTCGCTTGTCGGTGGTACAAAATATATCAACGAGAGGATACAGCGCAGCGAAATAATAGTGCCGCCTCCACCAGATAATATCGATACGTGGCCCCTAATCGGCAAGTCATTGAAGAACGAGTGGCTTGAGGCTTCGGAAAACCTCAAAGCAACGCTGATCCGGTTTCAACCTCAGCTCAAAGCAATGGGTTTATGGCTGCTGAAGTCGGCGATGGGCACCGCTCTGGGATTGCTCCAATTTGCACTCTCAATTGTCATTGCTGGAATCTTTATGGCTAATGCAAGGGGAAGTGGAAAAATGGCAAGAGACCTGTTTATGCGTTTGGCAGGAAAACGTGGTGTTAACTTTGCTGATATTGCGAACAAAACCGTGCACAATGTGGTCAAAGGGATTCTTGGTGTGGCCATTATTCAGTCACTGTTGGCAGGTACTGGGTTTTTCGTAGCCGGGGTGCCGGCAGCTGGTCTTTGGGCTTTTCTCTGTCTGTTTTTGGCCATTATTCAAATCGGTATTTTCCCGGTGGTCATTCCGGTCATCATTTACATGTTCTCCAGTGCAGACACTTTTACTGCTGGATTGTTGACCGGCTGGCTCATTCTGGTGTCCTTATTGGATAATTTTTTGAAGCCCATACTCCTGGGACGCGGTGCTCCGGTGCCCATGCTTGTCATTTTTCTGGGTGCGATCGGAGAATTTATTTCAAT
>JASFGM010000193.1:0-5999 GCA_050123755.1 Desulfobacterales bacterium | reverse complement strand
TACCAAAAGTACATGTTTCAAATGGATATCACAAGGGCTATTAGAAGGTGACTTGTTAAAGCCCGCTAATGGTGTACTCACTAAAAATTCAGACTTCAATTAAAGTATTTAATATTCCAGATTAGCCGGGGCAAATACACACTTTTTTGAGCCTTAAAAGATTGTGGACTGCGTGCCTCTAGGTTGAAATTTGGGAAGGCTGAAAATTTGTTAGGTGTGATTACGTAATGTGAAATTTTGGTAAATTGTAGATTGGGTTTAATAGGCTGAAATTTATCTGAATCAAAACTTGGGATATCAAGACAGAAAACCAAATATCAGCCAACTACCGATATATTGAGAGTACATGCATTTTGGCAATTTTGCAGATATGATATGGATATCTGGACCGTATCGCATTTTTAAATTAGGTGTCAAATCGTAGGCCCGAAAAATGCGGCTTTGAGGCAATAAAAAGGGCAGATCTACAGAGTCGGATTCACCCTTATGAATTGTGATTAAAATCGAGCATCACAGGTTTTTCAGGTTTCCAAAAGTACCGATTTGTTGGAGAAATCGCAGGTTTTAGTTTTGCTAAAAAGCTTGAGATTTTCACTAATATAAGTATTACCCGTTATAACAGAAATCTATTCGGGCAGTCCTGCTGCACGTAAAGCATCACCGAATCGTTTTACCGTCGCTCGATCCTTTTGAGGGGCTCTTTTCTCATAACTCGCAACGGAGAAATTAGGTCTTATTCTTAGGATTTCCTTTGCTGCCGTTCGAGCCTCTTCCTCACGTCCTTCCAGACTGAGTGAGGATACCAGCGTAACCCATGAAATCAAATCGTTGGGTTCTTGTTCAGTCGCTTTCTGAGCCTGCGCGATGGCTGCCTCATATTGGCCCGAATCTCTGAGGGCACCAGCAAACAAACGTAAGTATGCAGTAGGTGGTTTTGGTGTAAGGCGTAATCCTTCTTTAAAAAAGGGGATGGCTTCTTCTGGTTTTCCTAACCACGATAGTATAGTCGCATAGCATATAACAACGTCAGGCAAATTCGGCTGAAGTTCAATCGCTCGTTTCCCTTCAGCAAGAGCTGTATCATATTGTCGTGCATACATTGAGTAAATACCCAATGATGAATGCGCCGTAGCCAATAAATCATCCAATTCGATGGCCTTCCTGAACAGCTCAAGGGCGTGTTTTAAAGACTCTCGGGGGTTCTTGCTCATTCCGATCGCGAGTGACATGCCGTGGTTACTTCCCAGTACTCTGTACGCAAAGGCATATTCCGGATCCAGAGCGATGGCTTCTTCCGCCAGCTTCCGGGCTTTCAGAATGCCTTCTTTTGACGACTGTGAATTGAGCCAATTCGCTTCCATGGCCTTTAAATAAGCCTCGAGGTTATCCGAACCACTGGAATAAACGTTGGCCTGTTCACCCTCTGTTAATTCGATCTGTAAAGCGGTGATGATCTTTTTGGTGATTTCATCTTGTACGGCAAATATGTCCTCGACGTGCCGGTCGTATTTCTCTGCCCACATATGATGACCGGTTAGGGCATCGATCAATTGGGCGGTGATCCGCACCCGATCATTAGCCTTACGGACACTCCCTTCAACCACGTATTGTACTCCCAACTCTTCACTAACCTGCTGAATTTTGATGGATTTACCTTTATAGGTAAACGTAGAATTGCGTGCGATAACAAACAGCTTTGGGATTTTGGAAAGGGCAGTGATGATTTCCTCTGTTATTCCGTCGCTAAAATATTCATGGTCTGGGTCATCGCTAATGTTTGTGAATGGTAGCACTGCAATTGAGGGTTTATCAGGCAATGGAAATGCCATCTTATCCGCCGAGGCAGGCTCTATTGGTGGGCGGCGAGTATAAAACTGCCAAACCCCAACAGCAATAGCAACCACAATGACCGCAGCTGCAGCAACAAGAATTGGCGTTCGACGTATAAATGCGGGTTTTTCATCTACTGGTTTTCCGGAAACTGTCACTCTCGGGTCCAGTAGAACCCGATAAGCCCCTATTGGCTTTGCAATGTTTTTAACCGTTTGATCGCCTATAAAATCGTACCCATAAGGTAATTTGCTTTCGATATGATCAAAGGCAGTTTTGGAAATACAAATTCCTCCTGGCTCAGCCAATCCTTCAAGCCGGGCAGCTATATTGACGCCATCACCATAAATCCGTCCCTCTTCCTGGATGACATCACCCAGGTTGATGCCGATTCTGAATTGCATTCTGCGGTTTTCAGGTAATTCTTCGTTGCGGGCGTAGATCTCTTTTTGAACCGCAACAGCGCACTGGACAGCATCGACAACGCTAACAAATTCAGCCATTAAATTGTCTCCTGGTGAGTCCAATACTTTGCCATTTTGCTGTTGGATGAGCGTGGAGAGCACTTCGCGGTAGGATTTTAGGGTTCGGACAGTGGCCTCTTCGTCATCGCCCATGAGGCGACTGTAACCTTCGACGTCAGCGCTGAGAATTGCGGCAAGTTTACGCTTAAAACCTTCTTCTGTCATTTGGTACCTCCAAATTTAAGGTTTCAAACTAAGGACTCAGTATGTGGAGCAATCAGAAATAGACAGTTTCTGATGAGAATCAGATGTCGATTCAGGAATTACATATTAGCTTCAGGTCAGGTGGAATGGTATGTTTAATATTAATAGACAAATCGGTGGAATTTAGTCAATCATTTTCAGAACTTCTGAAAGCGGTGATATATTGAGATAATCTAAACTATTAGAATAAATGTAATTATTGCAGATACCGAATGGATATATACAACGTATCGTATTTTTTCATTCGGTGTCAAATTGAAGGCCCGGAAAATGCGGCTTTGGGACCATAAAAGGGGCAAATCCACAGGCTCGGATTCACCCTTCTTAGTTCTGATACCAAATGGATATCGCAAGAATTTTGGTTATTTGAAAGTTGTGTGTTGTTGGAGAAATCAAAGGTTTTAGAACTACTAAGAAGCCTGTTTTACATAGAAGATGCACAAAGTTTGGATTGTTTATTCAGAGCATAAAGAACTTAAAGCAGTTATGTTTATTTAACCGAACGAACTGCTTTTACGTAGTTTACGTAGTTTTTAGAATACCAATTAGAAAAACCCGACTTACCTTCGGACCATTCTGCTTGAAGGATTTGCCCTTGTTTAAAATCAACAATCCAAGCAGAGAACCTCTTGTCATATTTGTCAACAGTCCAACAAATGGTCCGTTTATGATCAAATACAGGGTCTATGTGACTACCACTTTTGCTGCTTTTTGCAAGAAGGGATGCCAATTCCTCAACGGTAGGCATACGCCAGTCTGAATGGCCTGCATATCGCTTTCTGTTCAGCCGTTTTATATATTCTTTTGCACTCCTATTCTGTAAAGAGCTTGAAGAGCCACTTTTTTGCCACATTAACCCGGTTGCTTTGTCAGTCACAGTGCCATCGTTGTTATCAACAAAGTCGTTAACAAAACCGCCTTTCGTATTTCTGGAGCGCTCAAAAAAATCATATTTCAACAACATATCAGTTATTTTGAATACTGTTATCTCCCAGGGTTTCTCCCGCAACGAAACCCTTTTAATAGGCTTTTCTTTGGGAATGGCAGCCACCTTGGGCTTTTCTTTTTCCAAATGAGATTTCTCAGCTTCCGGTTTAATTTTAATTTCCTGAGCAGCTAACCGCCTTTTATATTCCAACTCGGCCGGTGCGACCATCTCTATGTTTAAGGCATCAAGCGCATGATTTATCGGCACAAAAAAATTTAGCCCCGCAGGTACTTGACCTAAAAAAATCCCACTTACACTTACGCCAATGACATTACCTTGCTGATCAACTAATGGACAACCGCTGTTTCCCGGCAAAATATTGACATCACTTTGAATAAAGGTTTTGCCCTTTACAGTTCGATAGGCGCTTAAAATCCCGCGGGTCACTGTGCTGCCTAACATTTGATCAAGCGGAGAGCCGATCGCATAAACCGGCACACCCACATTTAACTCTCTTTCATTGATCGGCAGCGGGACCATTTTTTGTTCACTCACTTTAATCAGCGCAATGTCTATCTGTGGGTTTTTTCTTAACACCTCACCTAATATTTCGCGTCCGGTTACCAGTTTAATCTTTATAAATTTGGCAGCCCTAACCACATGGGCGGATGTAAACAGATGGCCTTCTGCATCAATAAAAAAGCCGCTGCCGTGACCCTCGCCGGCAAACACTGTCACCACGCCCATGCGGACATTGTTGATAGTTTTTTCAATTTGTCTCTTAAACGGAGTGCTTTTAGCTAATATGAGCTTGTTAAATAATGCTGGACTAGGAGCAGCAACCATGGTTTCGCCTGCAAGCAGCGCATAAAATTTTGGATCAGCTAGCAAATTTTGGGTGGCCATTCCAAAGGCATAAAGTACCAGATCATCTAAAGTTTGATCTGTAGGTTCGGTAACCTCATGGGATCCTTCAGTTGTGGTTTTGTGCACCACTTTGCGATCCAGCCGTGAATACACTTGCCAATTGACTTCCAGATAAATTTCTCCTTTCACACCCAAAGCTGAGCTGCAGATGCTCATATCAATATCGGCTACGATTGCTCCAATTAAAAATTCAGCTTGCCATGAAGATGGATCATCAAACAAGGCCTCTGGATCTCCCACGACCGTGTAATTGGCATTTTCAAACTCTTCGCGAAACACTTCATCAAATTCAGCTACATCAAAAACAAAACGTCCGCCTTTCCATTTTATTGGTCCGGCTGGTAGGCAAAGCACTCCAGTTTGGATAGAACCAATTTCTGTGCCTCGTTTTATTTTCACCATCACCTTTTTAAGTTGAACCGGCTTGGCTTTCTGGCCTGAAGGGATTTCTTTGGGTGTAAGTATTGCGGCTTCTCTAACAGGCTCGGTGACGCAGCCAGTCGTAAAATAAAGACCAAAGACACACATTACCAGCATTAGGATTTGGGGTTTGTTAAAAAGTAATTTTGGCATATGCCCCCCTTTCCCATTGTGGAAACGATGGGTGCAAAAATTAGATGCTTAATTTTCTATTTTTGGCCTTCTAAAGGGGATTATTTTACGCCAGATTTGAGGTGGCTTCGAACAACAAAAAGAGAGAGTTATGAGCGTACGCGATACGCGGTCACGCAATCTTAGGTCAGCCTTCGATGTCAATTAGGCCATCGGCTTAGTTTTTAAAGCAAAATGGTATTGCAGTCAAGAAAAATACTATAAATAAGGGTAGATCGATCAATTGGATGTTCGGCGACTTTGCCAGAAAACCAAATATCACAGAACTACCGATTGAGAATATCACAGATTCCCCCTTATTGCAGATATGCTAATTTGGCATGAATTTCATTTATAAATATCGATTGGAGATGTATTTAATGTAATCACCATGGGTGTCTCGATATTCTTTGGATAATTTAATAATTAATTCTTGATAACTTAATGCATGAAAATAGATATTGTCCGCCTTTGCTTTCTTCGTAAACTCTTCAACTTCCTCTCGGTGTATCGATCCCACATCGCCCAAGCAATCATACCATAGGTAAAGAAGGCGAAATTTATTTTTGCCATATTTTTTGTTCAATCCCAAGATATGTTTTACCAATTGGGCTGCATGAAGGTGTTTGAAACGATTGTCTTCTGGGCTTATTTTTTTTGAAAGCCTGTGCAAATTTGGCAGGCCCTTCCAAATATTTTCTAAGTCGAGGTATTTTGTGTCAATACCAGAATGACGCCGTGAAGAGTATGCCTCTGAGAATTTGCAATCTATTGCGAAGACTTTAAATCTCGATTTTGGTAAATTTTCTATAGTAACGTCTATGTTCGGACTGAAGGTGAATTTTTCATTTATTTGGTATTTGGTTTCAAATTTTATACTATGGGAACGTCTATTGGTTTTATTGCAAAATCCACATGCAGCAGCAATTTTAGGGATTTGATTTATTTTTTGCCAATATTGAAAAATGTTCACGCTTAATGCAGAAGATGAGTGG
>JASFGM010000192.1:0-6005 GCA_050123755.1 Desulfobacterales bacterium | reverse complement strand
AGGCACATCAACGCCTGCTTTGCCAAGGGCCCAGACCTTTCGGTAAAAATCCGCCATCCCATGCACATCCTGTTTATTAACGGCAAGAATAATATCACCGGTCTTGATTCCGGCCTTTTCAGAGGGACTGCCTGATATAACGCGCTCTACAAATAAGCGTCCGTATAATTCTTGCGTCCTGACACCGAGCCAGGGTCGTGACGGTAGTTTGGAACTCCCTGAAAGCTTCAGGTCGCTGAGAATCGGTTTCAACAGATCTATGGGCACGAACATATTTGTTGGTATTACTCCCAGATCCGCAATCATAAGCTGAGAAAGCAAATATCCGATGCCAACGAGGTGGCCATTGCGATCAATAAGGCCGGCACCGCTGAATCGGGCAATCGGAGGCGCTGTGAATATAGCATTCTCCAGAAGATACTCCCATGGACCGGCAAATTCTTTCCGGGCAACCACTCTGACCCCCTGGACGGCGTCCTGGCTCCCATAGCTTGCAGCCAGAACCGGGTCTCCCGCCTTGACTTCTAATGAACTGCCCAGCGGCATGGGTGTCACCTGCAGCGGCGAAGTTGCCCGCAGCAGACCAAAGCCGGTATTGCGGTCATAAGCAACAACAGTCGCATTGACTGTTTTGTGATCTTGTCCGACGATTTCAATTGTCTCAGCCTCAATCGTCTGGAAACCGATGGTGAGGATATGTCCGGTTTTATCAATGACAACACCACTTGCCACCCGATTTGTTCCAAATCTTTCTGCTGTGCGGGCATTTTCCGGCACCGAGATTCGAATCTCAACAATCGCATCCAAGACTTTTTCTGCTCCTTGCTCCGCATGGACAGTAACCGGAAAGGTGGCTAAAATAACGAAAAGAATATTCAGGTAAATTTTTTTCATACCCCCCCCTTTGGCGGGCAAATCATTAAGGCGCCATGTTTTGATAGTTTCTTTCATATTAACGTTCCAACTCGATGGTGTGGTTGAACGCCTTGATTTTTGCGCGAATCCACTTATGAGATCGTATATTCAGACGCGATTCAATTGGAACTTATTTATGACAACCACTATATATAATGTTTAAGTGTGATAATCAAACCGATTGAATAATTGCTCTATTTTTCCGGTAATTCGAAAAAATAAATCTCAAAGCGGATGGATTACCTTTTCGCAGACGACTCCCGAAAATAAAAGATGTTGATACCAAAAACGATATGAATCTCAGTGAATATAATAAATAAGATATTCACAAATTTTTTGTTTTGGCGCAACAAAAGCGTTGAAAAATACGGCTTCACAAAGTAATATCAACCGACGATTGAAAGCTCGGCAATTTTCCATTAGACAACGTGAATTAAGAAGCTTCTTCAGAAACTTCCATTCGTTGGTTTGCGGAGGTCCCAGCGTCGGACCCTCTGCAAGCCCTAAGTTCAAACAACCAACCTTCTTAAAAGAAAATAATGCGATGATACCGAAAAGATGGTGTCTGGTTGCATCCGTGTTCATGGTGGCAAGCCTGGTGATAACGGCTCCGGTTGTTTCTGCAGAGTCTTTGCGGACTTTTAGGCAAAAAAACGGGCTCTTGCCATATGTCCCGCCGGAGCGGTTTTTGAGGAGATACTTCATTGCCTGCGAAAAAAATCCAGGTTACGTTTTTGGGCCGGTTAAGGATTTTGTCGGGGCGCTTGGCGGCACAACTACATGGTTGATCGAGGATATGGAGCTAGAACGCCTCGAGGCAGCCGCTGCAGATGAAAAGAAAATCGAGTATTCGTTGTTTCTTGAAGCGGTTTCATCCGATCGCACGGAGTACTGGGTTTTCGTGGTGCTTCCATATGAAAGCGCACAGGCGTGGTACGATGCGAGGCGGGCCTATCACGGAAGCAAAGCCGAGGGATATTACGGAAAAACCCGAAAAGAACTTGAGCGCGCACTGAGCCAAGGGCTTAACATTAATGCTGAGCTTCGCTTCTGGATAGAGAACGGAGAGACCAGCCTGCAGGCCCCCGAGGGCGTGATCATGAGTAGATACAAATTCCAGCCGGTTTTCGACCTCGGCACGGGCCGCCGTCTAGACCCAGCACCCAGGACCAAGTAGTTGAGTATCATATGAGGCATAAATCATGTCATTTGATGAGAATAAAGATGATAAATTCAATCGCCGCGCCTTTCTAAAAAAGGCTGCGGCCATCGGATTAGGGGCTACGGTGGGCGCTACCGCTCTCGGGCGGCCCCATCAGGCTTCAGCCCAGATCACCCTTCCCAAGGGGCCGATGCCCCGCAGAGCCTTCGGCCGCTCGGGCATAAAGGTCTCCACACTTTCACTTGGCGGGATGTTTGACATTTTGAACAATCGGTTAATGCTCGCCAAAGCGCTTGAGTGGGGGATCGACTATTGGGATACCGCTGAAGGGTATGGCGGGGGCCGCAGCGAAGAAGGCATCGGTCGCTGGTTCGCCCGAAATCCAGATACCCGCAAGCAAGTGTTTCTGGTGAGCAAGCTTTCATTTAGAAGAGGGACCGATTTTACGCCCCGGCTTGAAGCGTGCCTGAAACGGCTGCATACCGATCACATTGACCTGCTTTTCGTGCATGGCATCAGAGACATTGATGATATGGATCCCCGTCTGGAATCCTGGTCCCAGGCCATGAAAAAGGCCGGTAAGTTGAGGTTGTTCGGCTTTAGCACACATTCCAACATGCAAGACTGCCTTGAGGGGGCCGCACGGCTGCCGTGGATAGACGGCATTATGTTTACTTACAACTACCGCCTGATGCACGAGCCCCGCATGAAAGCGGCGGTCGAGGCCTGCTACCGGGCCGGTATCGGTCTTACGGCCATGAAGACCCAGGGCGGCGGTCCGGTCCAGAGCGATTCCGAGTCTGAGATAGAGATGGCCGGCCGCTTTATGCAGAAAGGATTTACCCACCATCAGGCAAAACTGATGGCTGTTTGGGAAGATAAACGTATTGCCAGTATCTGCTCGCAGATGCCCAATCTGACCATTATGGCAACTAACGCGGTAGCGGCAGTCGATCAAACCCGCCTTTCGCAGTCCGATCGTACCTTGTTGGCCCGATACGATCGGGAAACCTGCAGCGACTATTGTGCCGGATGCGGCCGTCTCTGTTCAGAAGCGCTTGGCCAAAAAGTGCCGATAAACGATGTCATGCGCTGTCTCATGTATGCTCATTCTTACCAGGATTTAATGCTGGCACGTTCCACCTTCAAAACGTTGCCGGCTCAAACAAGGGCGATTTTGGCGCAAGTAGACTTCAGCGAGGCGGAACGGTCGTGCCCTCGAAACCTGCCGATCGGACGGATGATGCAAGCGGCGGCGAACCTTTTAGCCTGACCGAGACATCGCCTTCGAAACCGAGCCGACCTCATATGGGTAAACACCGTATTTATTAAGGAGGAGAAAAATGGACAAAAAACTGCTTGATTTATATGGCCGTTATATCGAGGGAGCGATCAATCGCCGGGCATTTCTGAGAAAGCTGACAGTTCTTGCTGGCAGTACGACAGCAGCCTGGGCTTTGCTGTCCCTATTGGAAAAAGATAATGGCAGGGCCGAAATAGTGCCTGCAGATGATTCACGCCTTGATGCCAAGCAGGTCAGCTACGCCGGGACAACAGGCGATATCAAGGCTTATTGGGCCAAACCGAAAGGCGATGTCAAATTTCCCGGTGTCGTTGTGATTCACGAAAACAAAGGATTGAACCCGCACATCGAAGATGTGGCCAGACGAGTTGCCTTGGAAGGATTTCTGGTTATGGCCCCGGATGCTTTGACGCCATTAGGGGGTACGCCAAAGGACGCATCAGATGCTGCGCAAATGATAAAAAAGCTGGATCAAAAGCAGACCCTGGGCAATTTTCTTGCAGCGGTTCAATACCTTGACGCCCACCCGATGTGCACGGGAAAAGTCGGGGTGGTCGGTTTCTGTTGGGGCGGAACCATGGCCAATCAACTGGCGGTCCATTCACAAAAAGTGGATGCCGTCGTCCCCTATTACGGCGGTCAGCCCGCGGCTGAGGACGTGCCCAAGATTAAGGCATTCTTGTTATTGCACTATGGCGGCCTGGACGAAAGGGTAAACAAGGGGATTCCCGCATACGAATCCGCCTTGAAGGCGGCCGGGGTTGATTATCAGATTTACATGTATGAAGCTGCCAAACACGCCTTCAACAATGATAAACGCCCTGAACGGTATAACAAGGAGGCCGCCGAGCTGGCTTGGCAAAGAACGATCGCCTTTTTCAAGGAAAAACTGAAAACACCCTAAGACCGGGCCGGTCAGCGGCCCGGCCCCTGAAATGATTTAAACAGAGACCATTAGCAAAGCCTGCCCGATGTCAAGCTTCGTCGAAAAGGCGTTTGCCCAGGCAGCACTTTTTATATTTGCGACCGCTGCCGCAAGGACATGGATTGTTCCGACCTATTTTGTAGTCGACGCTTTCGGCCTGTGGCTGCGACCTGGTGTGCTGTAGAAATGACAACGAATCAAGAAAAGGCTTGCAGTGGGTGAAGAAACGTTTAAAGCCGGCGCACAGATAGTTCAGGCCGGGCTCGCCATGCGGGGTAACAATAAAGCGGTCTTTGGGACAGCCGCCATTGCACATGACCCGAACCTCGCAAAACTGACAATAATGGGGTAATGTCTTTTCTTTTGCCATTCCGAAAGCGCGTTGAACCGGGCTATCCAGGAGTTCGCCCAGGTGGGTTTCGCGGATGTTCCCCAGGCGGTGTCCCCTATCTACGAAATGGTCACAGGAGTAGAAATCCCCATTACGTTCGATGACCGGAACATCGCCGCAGGTTGGTCTGAATATGCAAACAGCCGGCTTCAGGCCGAAGGCGGTCCGCGTTGCCTCTTCGAATATTTCCACTTTAATTCGGCCGATGTCTCGCTTTTTCCACTCATCGAAAATCGTACAGAGAAAACGTCCGTATTCCTCGGCCGGCACACTGTCCGGACTGACAGCTATCGCCGACTGCGGCTGCTGTACCACCAGAGGCAGCAGGCTGAGATGTTCAGCACCAATTCGTTTGAAAAATCGATATAACCGTTCCGGCTGCCGAACGCTCTGGGCAGTAACCACGCAGAGGATGTCAGTCTGAATTGCGTGGATCTGCAAAAGATCGAATCCCCGCATTACCCGATGATATGTTTGCTGGCCCCCTTTTGCGCGTCGATGCAGATCATGAATATCTTCGGGTCCGTCCAGACTGAGCCCGACAGTGAAATGTTCTTCCGCCAGAAAACGGCACCAGTTTTCATCCAGAAGCGTCCCGTTGGTTTGAATCCCATTGAGGATTCGTCGTCCATGGGGTTGATATTTGCGCTGGAGCGCGACGATGCCTCGAAAATATTCCAGGCCAAGGATCGTTGGCTCGCCGCCATGCCACGAAAAGCGAATTACCTCGGTCGGAGAAGCTTCGATATGTTGACGAATATAACTTTCGAGCATATCCGCGGACATTCGCACATCCTCGGTCTCAGCATACAAAGACCCCTTGGAAAGGTAGTAACAATAGTCGCAGGAAAGATTGCAGGCGGAACCGCCCGGCTTGACGAAAACCTGGAAATCACGGGATGCCTTAGCCATAACTTCTGCATCATCCTAATCGGAAAGCATTAAACTGGATTTTGCCATAAATTCAGCTTTGCTAAAAGTACATGTTTCAAATGAATATCGCAAGGCTTTTCAGAAGATGATCTGGCAAGGTTCGTTTCGGGTATGTTCTACGCCCCGGAGATATTACCTTTTCTCTTGGTTCAGGCATAACAGCCCTTCCATTTTCTGAACTGTAAATATGAGTCAATTGCTCAAAAGCTGCCTGGCTTCGGATTAACTTGTATATCAATTGATCTTTGCCAATTTGAAAAGAGTAGTATGGAAAAAAATCATGGCGCAAGGCAAGCCGGCAAGCTATGCTCGAAATTGCCGAAAATTATAGCACCCCTGTAAAAAATCAATCTTGACAATAAATTCCGCTTCCGTT
>JASFGM010000191.1:0-6022 GCA_050123755.1 Desulfobacterales bacterium | reverse complement strand
TTGATATTGGGTATCGGGTATTAGTGGCCGGTGTCAGGTATTTGTCGCTTGGCTCAAAGGTTCAACGTTCAGTGGTTTCGCTTTCTGGCTTCTTGTCTCTGGCTTCTGGCCACTGGTTACTGGCTGCTTGTCTCCGGGTCGGCCAGCAGCAAGAAGCCAGCAGCAAGAGGCCGCCCTGAACCTCTGAATCCAGAACCCTGACTGACGCATCTGACCTCTGACGCCTGACTTCTGAAAATGCCATATGTCGGTTACCGTTCAATCAAAACTCAGAAATTTCCTCAGCTGCTGGCTGCCGCTGATTATTTGCTGCCTGGCCATTTACATCCAATCAGGCCAGCCCGGCCTGAAACACATCCCGGATGTGCGTTTTCTGGATAAATTCCTGCATTTTGGCGCTTACGGCATCCTGGGCATCCTCTTTTTCAGGGCTTATGAAACGCTGCCGCTCAAAGCGAATAAGACATTGCTGATTCTATTGAGCATCGGGTCAGCAACCCTGTACGGTGTTAGTGATGAGATCCATCAGTATTTTGTGCCTTTCCGAGAGGCCAGTATTCTGGATGCAGTTGCCAATACGATGGGCAGTATCTGCGGGGTTTATTTTTACCATTTGTGGAAGGCTCAAAAGAAGCATGCTTAACTCTGCGTGCAGATTGACAAGACTATTGTTTTTATGTAAAAGGTTCTATTTTAATTCTGACATGCAAGACCGTGAGCGTGCGCCTGACTGACCATGCGACCGAGACAAAAGGAGTGGAATTAACCGTATGCCAACCGAAAACAGTATCGTTATCAACGGCAATAAATTTTTGTTCAATGCAGGGGAAACCATCCTGCAGATAGCGCATCGCAACAGCATTGACATTCCGACCTTATGTCATCTGAAGCGAGCCACCCCTACCGGCGCGTGTCGGATGTGTGTCGTAGAGGTTGAAGGCGCCCGCAGCCTGGTGGCCGCATGTGCGGCGCCGGCTGCTCCCAACATGGTTGTTCAGACTGAAACTCCCAAAGTCATTGAAGCCCGCCGCATGGTCCTTCAACTGCTGCTGTCCTCCGGCAATCACAACTGCGCGGTGTGCGGCACCGGCGGTGATAACTGGACGGAATTTCAACTCAAAGTGCAACAGGCCGAAGACGGCACTGAATTGTGCCCGGTTTGGGGCGACTGCCGCTTGCAGGACCTCGCATTTCGCTATCAGGTTACCGCTGAACGATTTGAAGCCACCGAGACGCCCTACCCGATGGAGACGGCCAATCCGTTCATTATGCGCGATTTTTCCCGCTGTATCCAATGCGGCCGGTGCGTGCAGGCCTGCAACGAGGTACAGGTAAATCAGGCCATTCATTTCGGCTTTCGCGGGGTGGCCACCAAAATTATTGCGGCCGGCGATCGGCCCTACATCAATTCGGATTGTGTCTTTTGCGGCGAATGCGTGCAGGCCTGCCCGGTGGGCGCCCTGGTCGAAAAGGATGCCCGCTACGAGGCCCGTCCATGGGAAACGCGCAAGGTGCGGACCACTTGCAGCTATTGCGGTGTGGGTTGTCAGCTGTATCTGCATGTCAAGGAAAATCGGGTGGTGAAAATAAGCGGCGTGCAGGACGTTGCGCCGAATTACGGCAGCCTTTGTGTCAAAGGCCGATTCGGATATGACTTTATCCATTCACCCGAGCGCCTCAAAACCCCGCTGATCAGAGAAAATGGGACATTGCGTGAGGCATCCTGGGATGAAGCCCTGGATTTGGTTGCCCGTAAACTGGGTGAGATCAAATCTGAGCACGGCGCCGACAGTATCGGCATGTTGACATCTGCAAGAATCAGCAACGAAGAAAACTATATTGCTCAGAAGTTTGCGCGGGCGGTTCTTCAAACCAACAATGTCGATCATTGCGCGCGGCTCTGACATTCTTCCACCGTGGCCGGTCTGGCCGCAGCATTTGGAAGCGGGGCAATGACCAACACCATTGCCGATATCGAAGAGGCGGATGTGATTTTAATCACCGGGTCCAACACAACTGAAAATCATCCGGTATTATCCAGTGTTGTCAAACGGGCGGTAACCGCCAAAGGGGCGAAGCTGATTGTCGCCGACCCGCGCAGAATCAGGATTACCCGATATGCCGCTAAATGGTTGCGGCAGAATCTGGGTACCGATGTGGCCTGGATCAACGGTTTAATGCATGTGATCATTAAAGAAGGCCTGCATGCGAAGCAATTCATTGAAGAACGTACGGAGGGCTTCGACGAACTGCAAAAAATCGTTGAAAAATTTACACCGGACACGGTGGCGCAAATAACCGGTATCCCGGCGCAGGAAATGATCGATGCAGCCCGGCTTTTTGCCCAGGCCGAGCGCGGCAGCATTTTATATTGTATGGGAATCACCCAGCACACCACTGGAACCGATAATGTCAAATCGCTGGCCAACCTGGCCATGCTTTGCGGCTATATGGGTATCGCGGGGGGCGGTGTCAATCCGTTGCGCGGGCAAAACAACGTCCAGGGGGCATGTGATATGGGCGGACTTCCGGATGTGTATACCGGCTATCAAAAAGTCGTTGATCCGGCTGTGCGTCAACGCATGGCGGAGGCCTGGGGTGTGGCGGCGCTTCCCGACCAACCCGGCATGCAAGCGACTCAAATGATACCGGCGGCCCATGACGGCACCCTCAAAGCCCTTTATGTCATCGGTGAAAATCCGCTGGTATCCGATCCGGATGTTAACCATGCTGAAAAAAGCCTGGATAATCTGGATTTTCTGGTCGTGCAGGACATCTTTTTAACGGAAACTGCTGAAAGGGCCGATGTCGTATTGCCCTCGGCCTGCTATGCGGAAAAAGACGGCACTTTTGTGAACACCGAACGCCGCGTGCAGCGGATTCGCAAGGCCGTAGACCCGCCAGGTGAATCACGGGATGATTGGGAAATCATCTGTCAGATTGCCACGCGGATGGGGTCTTCCATGACTTACGACAGCAGCCGGCAAATTATGGAGGAAATATCGAAAGTGACGCCGTCTTATGCCGGCATCAGTTATGACCGCATCGAACATGAAGGCATTCACTGGCCCTGTCCGACAGCCGAACACCCCGGAACCCCGATTTTGCATCGCGAACAGTTTACCCGCGGCAAGGGGCTATTTCACGCCATTGATTACATTGAGCCGGCCGAGATGATCGACGACGAGTATCCGTTGTATCTAACCACCGGCCGGCTGCTTTACCAGTACCATACCGGCACTATGTCCATGCGGACCGCCGGACTGAATGAAATTGCACCGGAGGCGTTTGTGGAAATATCGCCCCAGGATGCCCGCAAATTTGAACTGGAAGAGGGCGCGCTGGTCACGATTGCTTCCCGCAGGGGAGACATACAGGCCCGTATCAAAATATCCCGCAAGGCGGTGGCCGGTACCGTCTTTATCCCCTTTCATTATGCGGCTGCCGCGGCCAACCGGCTGACCCATGCGGCCCTGGACCCGATTTCGGGAATTCCCGAATATAAGGTCTGTGCGGTCAAGCTTTCAAAAGCAGCCTAAGATCGAGCGGCGCAGGGCGCAGATAATTTTTTGAATATCGAACTCCGCAATCTAAAATCCAAAATCTATTCGTCCGGTATCAAAATCGTCGATCCGGTCGTCTGGCGTGCTTCTAGATCCTGATGGGCGCGGGCGGCCTCAGACAGCGGATAGGTCTGCTGGATTTCTATTTTTACCGCACCGCTTTGCACGACCTCAAACAGGTCCCGGGCATGCTCCAGCAAGTCTTCGCGCTCAGCCGTATAGACCATCAACGTGGGCCGGGTTAAAAATAAAGCGCCTTTGGCCGACAAGAGTCCGGGGTCAAAGGGGGGCACCAGGCCCGAGGACTGGCCGAAACTGACCATCATGCCCATGGGCCGCAGACAATCCAATGATTGCATGAACGTGGCCTGACCCACCGAATCGTAAACTACATCCACGCCTTTGCCATCGGTGATTTCCCGGGTCTGATCGGCAAAATCCTGTTCATTGTAAAGAATCGTATGGTGGCAGCCATGGGCACGTGCGAGCTCCGCCTTTTCTTCGGACCCAACCGTTCCGATGACGGTCGCCCCTAAATGATTGGCCCACTGGCAAACAATCAACCCGACCCCGCCGGCGGCGGCATGGATTAAAATGCGGTCACCGGCCTTAACCGCATAGCAGCCGCGCAACAAATAGCGTGCGGTCATTCCCTGCAGCATCATGGCGGCACCCTGCTGGGTGGAAATCGCATCCGGGAGCTTCACCAGGCGATGGGCCGGAATCAAACGAACTTGGGCATACGCTCCCGGCGGCAATCCTGCATATGCCACGCGATCGCCCGCGGCGATATCCGTGACACCTTCGCCGACCGCCTCGACGATGCCGGCACCCTCCATTCCCGGGATGGCGGGCAGGGAAGGCAACGGATAAGTTCCGGTCCGATGGTATACATCGATAAAATTTAGCCCCACGGCTTCATGCCTTACCAGAGCTTCACCTGTTGCCGGCTGTCCGGGATCGAAATCCTCCCAGCGCATCACTTCAGGCCCTCCGGTTTCATGTATTTTGATCGCTTTCGCCATAATGTGTTCTCCTTTTCGAATTTTGCTGCTATAAAATTATTTTTCCAGAAAGTAGGGATATGCTTTATGAAAGTCAAGTCAGAAGGCTTTTTATAAGGATACACTTGACACGTCCTTTGCTTTTTCCTATAAGTATCCAATCTGATCCTCATCTAGTATCTGACGTTGATTCGCAGACTGAAACGGCAATTATTACATCATCTCCTTTTACCAGATATTGCTGCGCGATACTTTACGAGGCGTCTATTATTTTGCTTAAGGTAAGCGGTTTTTGATTTTCACATCCATTCTTATCGGCGGACTTTGTTTTGACTCTTAAGAATAAGGGGCTGAATTAAGTCACAGTTGAAGTGAGGTCGCTAAACAGAGTCCCCAATTAAAAAAAGGAGGTAGATATGAAAAAATGTTTGATTTTGGCAAGTGTATTCGTTTTTTCGCTGGCGTTTGCGCTGAGTGCACCTGCCGCAGAGATTAAAATCGGAACCCTTCTGTCGCATACCGGACCGTTAAAGGAATTCGGTCCCAATCTTCAGAATGGGGTTGTTCTGGCGGCCAAACAGATGGGAGCAGCCGGATTTGAAATTCAGCTCATTCATGAGGACAGCGAGACTTCTGCAATTCCGGCTACCAATGCGGCCAAGAAGCTTGTTGAGGTAGACAAGGTCGTAGCCATTATCGGCGCCCTTGCCAGTGGGGTGACTGTTCCGGTCGCTGAATCCGTCACCAGCCCCAACAATGTGATCATGATATCGCCGGCATCCACCTCACCTCTGATTACGATCTTGCCGGCGGATCAAGGCAAGGATTTCCTCTTCCGGACCTGTCCGTCCGATGCCCTGCAGGGTGTGATTGCCGGTCGGCTGGCGGCCAGCTACAATAAAACCGCAGCTGTCCTTTACGTCAACAATCCTTACGGCCAGGGACTTATGGAACAGTTTAAAGCATCCTTTGAACAAAAAGGCGGTAAGGTTCTGGCTGCGGTTCCCCATGATGAAAAAGCGGCAGAATCTTACAATGCGGAGTTGAAGAAAGCCCTCGCCGGTAATCCCGACCGCCTGGCGGCTTTCAGCTACCCGGAACATGCCAAGATCTATCTGAAAGAAGCCATCGAGTTTTTCAAATTCAGGCATTTTCTGTTCTGCGACGGCACAAAATCACAGGATATCCCAAAAGCTTTGGGAGCCAGAAGTGTCGAAGGTCAATTAGGCACGGCGCCCGGCTCGGCAGGGGGTGACCCCTATGTCATCTTCAATGCCGATTATAAGGTCGAGTACGGCCAACTTCCGCCGCTGCCCTTTATTACCAATGCTTACGATGGTGCGGCTGTCATTGGCCTGGCCGCCTTTGCTGCGAAAGTTAAAGGAAAGCCGTTGACAGCGACGAATATCAGGGATCAGCTGCGGGTTGTCGCCAATCCTCCGGGAGAAGTGATCC
>JASFGM010000190.1:0-6025 GCA_050123755.1 Desulfobacterales bacterium | reverse complement strand
CTCCAATATGCTGGTATAATCCCCTTTTGCCCAGATGAGGTTCACACAGCGGGTTCAGATTTATATATTTTACATTCTCCTCCAGGATGTTCAAAACATCTAAATATAGCGCCAACGATGTGCTTAGATTATCGGGATTCACGAATTCCAAATTGTCCGCTGAGGTGTGATACTCGGGATATCCGCCATGGGGTGTTCGCATCAAACATCCCACCGGGAGATTAAAGCCGGGGCTGCAATATTGACGCTCATCATAACCATAAGGGAAAAAATCGATAACTTTGAAATCCTTCGCTGAATTCTGTAAAGCATATTCCACAATTTTATCAATTTCCGCATTGCCTATTCTGGATTTTTTGTAAGTAAAATTACCGGCGTCTCCAACACATGCCACAACCAAACCATGTTTGATCTTTGATGCGCTTTTTTTATTCAACGCCAACCAGGTAATTGATCCGATTGTACCTGGAATAAATAAAAACCTATAAGAATATTTCAGCGAAACATTTGATAAATGCTTCGCCAGTATTGCAGATAAAGCAATGCCAGAGAGATTGTCATTGCATAGGGAAGGATGGCAGATATGCGTTGAAATCAACACTTCATCTGAACTTGCTCCTTTTAGATAAAATTCTCCAAATGTTAAGGCGCCATCTGTCAAACGTGAATCAATTAGCACATCATAGGATTCATCTTGAAGTTCAGCAAATTGCTTATAGCTTATGCAAAAGCCCCAATTTTCCTGATAATACGACGTCCGGTAGGGTATCCAATCAGGATGATCCGGCAGGGAGTATAGGTGCTCTTTTAGTTCATTCAAGCTAACCTTTTTCCTGATGGCTGCGCTATAATTCAGCACATGCAGATTCGATTTTTTAAAATCAATGATTTTGACTCCATTAGAATTTTTTACCCATGCATCTTCAATGTTCCACTCTTGGGGAACCTTCCAGTCGAAAACCGGGGTGCCGCTTGGCACTTCTTTTAATTCCAGCGGGACAACTGACTTTATTTTATTTAACGTTTCCCTGACACCATTACCCGTTATGCTGCGGCAGATCGGGTACAATTCCGATATCAGTTGGTACATTTGTGTGCCGGTCGCGGTAAAATCAATAGAATCAATACGTTTTTTTAATTTGATTTGGTCCATTAACGTTTAAACATGGTCAGATTTTCATATCCCTTTTTCGGGATCAAAATCTTCGATTTTTTGATCCTTTTCGGACATTGTGCGGTTAGCTTCCGGCCAGCGAATTTTGAATTGCGGATCATTCCAACGCACTGCCCGTGCACATTCGGGGTCATAAAACGAACTCATCTGGTAGAACACTTCGGCATTATCCACAAGGGTTTGAAATCCATGGGCAAAGCCTTCCGGTATAAAGATCATTTTACGATTCTCAGCGGTCAATTCAACCGAGATCCATTGCATGAAAGTTTTCGATTCTGTTCGCAAGTCGATTATCACGTCATAGATCGCTCCCATGGTACAACGCACCAATTTTGCTTCTGCATAGGGTGCAACCTGATAATGCATCCCCCGAAGCGTCCCCTTGCATTTATTGTATGAGATGCTGCACTGCACCCAATCAGGATTAAGACCGTGTTGTTCGAATTCTTTTCGGCAACAGGTTCGTGCAAAAAAGCCACGTTCATCCTCTAAGAGTTCGGGGTCAATCAGAAATGCTCCGCTGAGTTCTGTTTCGCTAAACTTCATGAATAAATTTTGACCTCCGGAATCAAAGTGACGAATTTACCGTTCCAGTCTCGAATGTGTGCCATCTGACTCATAATTTCGTTTTTAAGATTCCATGGAAGAATAACAACGTAATCAGGTTGCGTTTCAATTATTTTGTTTGGATGGTGTATCGGTATATGGGTTCCTGGCAAAAAATGCCCCTGTTTATGCGGGCTGCGATCAACCGTATATTCAATGAAATCTGTTCGTATACCACAATAATTTAAAAGCGTGTTTCCTTTTGCTGGTGCACCGTAGCCCGCAAGCGTTTTGCCCTTGTTTTTGATTCTGACCATAAAATCTAATATGGATCGTTTGGTGGACTGGACTTTTTGGTTGAACGCCAGATAGAATTCCAAATTCTCAACACCCATGGCTGCTTCACTTTCAAGCAAAACCCTCACATTTTCAGTGATGCGTTTAGAAATATCTTCCGCATGCCGGGCATAGATCCGGAGTGAACCCCCATGGGTTGATAATTCATCAACGTCAAATATAGTCAAACCGTGTTTGTCGAAAATCTGGTTAACGATGGTAAAAGAAAAGTATGAAAAATGTTCGTGATAAATTGTATCAAACTGGTTTTCTGCAATTAATTTCATCAGATGGGGAAATTCAACCGTAATCACCCCATGTGGCTTCAAAATAATTTTCATTCCTTTCACAAAATCTTTGATATCCGGCACATGAGCTAAAACATTATTTCCGATGAGCAGATCGGCATATGTTCCCTCCCGGGTTAGTTCAATGGCGGTCTGGCACCCAAAGAATTTTTCAAATGTCTGGATCCCGGCTTTTTGAGCTGCTTTAGCCACATTTTTCGCGGGCTCTATTCCCAGTACCGGAATTTCCTTTTCTCTAAAATATTGAAGTAAGTATCCGTCGTTGCTTGCGATTTCTATTACCTGGCTTTCGATATCAAAACCAAATCGATCGATCATTAAATCAGTATAATCTTTAGCGTGTTGCAGCCAGGAGTCGGAAAAAGATGAGAAGTAAGCATAATCGCTGAAGATTTCCTCAGAAGATTGAAAGACCGGCAGTTGAACCAGATAACATTGCTGGCATACATAAACCCGCAAAGGATAGAAGCGCTCCATCTGGTTTATCTGTTCTGCCTTAATATAAGCGTTTGCTAGCGGAGATATCCCCAAATCAACAAAAGTGTATTCTAACGCATTGTCACAAAATCGACATTTATTTATCATTTGGCACCCTTTTTGGCAGCAAGCGCATTAGAGCGCCATGCGCGCTGAAAGAAACTTGGTTCAGTTTCAGCTTTATCAAGCAATATTCTGAAAGCATGTATAATTTTCGTTTCCTTGAAAATCATATTAATTGTTTCCTTACCTAAATGTCATTATTTAGATATTTTTTCATACCTGGCGATCTCTTTAAGTGTTATAGCGCGCATATTCTTTCCATTCGCATACGCTTTGTACCAATCAACCGTACTGTTTAAAGTCTCTTCAATATTTAGCTTTGGCTTCCATTTGAGCCGCGCTCGAGCTTTGGAGCAATCCAATTTCAAATATGTTGCTTCATGCATGTTTTGGTCAGGATCTGAAATCCACCTGGCATTTTTTCCCCATTTGTGAATCAAATGATCCGCGACCCACCAAACTGGTTTGGCATCTCCTTCATTCGGTCCAAAGTTCCAAGCACCAACAAATTCATTTCCGTTGATCCATAAATTCTCAGCAAGATTTAGATAACCGGCCAAGGGTTCAAGAACATATTGCCAGGGTCGAATGGCATTCGGAAATCGAATTTTGATCGGAACACTTTCTGCAAGTGCTTTCATTATATCGGGAATTAATCGATCCTTGGCCCAGTCACCACCGCCGATTACGTTGCCGGCCCTCGTGGTTGCAATCAACACATTGGCTTCTCCATTTTTATCTCGTGAAAAAAATGACTCTCGATATGCAGCAGCAACCAATTCCGCACATCCTTTGCTGCTGGAATATGGATCGCGTCCGCCAAGAGAATCTTTTTCCCTATACCCCCAAACCCATTCTTTGTTCTCATAACACTTATCACTTGTAATAACTAACAAAACTTTGACACAATTTTCCATTCTAGTAGCTTCAAGTACATGGACCGTGCCCATCACATTAGTGGAGTAAGTATCAACTGGTTCTTTATAAGAATCGCGAACTATAGCCTGAGCTGCCATATGAATAACAATCTCTGGCTTGTATTTTTCGATTGTTGAAATGAAATGATCTAAATCGCGGATGTCTCCCAAAATGGATTTCATATTTTTTGCGACATGCGCAATTTCAAACAAACTAGGTTCGGTCGGCGGAGGCAAAGAATATCCAATTAAGTTGGCTCCCTTGCTTTGAAGCCATAGTGATAACCAACTTCCCTTAAAACCTGTATGCCCCGTTATAAGTACAGTTTTATGTTTCCAGAAATTATTTTCCATTACCATATTTTCCAAGGCGGGTTCTTGCTCTGCCACAGTTCATCTAATACATTTTTATCTCTGAGCGTATCCATATTCTGCCAGTATCCATTATGGCGATAGGCTGCGAGTCTTCCTTCACGTGCCATTTTCGCTAACGGCTCATGCTCCCAGACAGTCGAATCGTCTTTTATGTAGCTGATGGCTTCTGGCTCGACGACAAAAAACCCGCCGTTAACCCAGGCACCATCACCCTGAGGTTTTTCTCGAAATCTGGATATCAAGGTTTGATTTTGGTCTAACCTGATGGCACCAAATCTGCCTGGCGGTTGCACAGCGGTTAATGTGACAAAGGCTTGTTGATCTCGATGGAATTTGATTAATTCTTGAACATCCAGATCAGTCACCCCGTCTCCATAGGTTAAGCAGAATGTTTCATCTCCAATATAGTCCTTTATTCGCTTAATCCGCCCCCCGGTCATCGTTTTCTCTCCAGTATCAATGAGGGTCACCCGCCAGGGTTCGGTTCCGTTTTGGTGAACTTGCATATCATTGCGGCGCAAATCAAACGTAATATCCGACATATGCAGTGAATAGGTGGCAAAGTATTCTTTGATCACATAGCCCTTATAACCCAGGCAGATAATAAAATCATCAATACCGGCTGCAGAATATATCTTCATAATATGCCATAGCATGGGTCTGCCACCAACCTCAACCATCGGTTTAGGCTTTATGCCGGTTTCTTCCGACAAACGCGTTCCAAATCCTCCGGCAAGAATAACTACCTTCATGAGAGCCTCCCTCTGATTAAAAAATTACTCGCTGAATAAATGCAAAGATTTCTGCTATCATGGGAATGAATTATTATAACTCAGGATAGAACAACTGGGAGTGCATCGATATTTAATACTTAGCAAAGGCAACGAATATGACTGAATCCATAAAAGCCGTTAAGCATATATAGCTCCGCCTCCTCAGTTACAGTAAGAGGCATGTCCAGACAAATCCAGATAACCGTATAGGCGTTTTCATGATTAGAAACCGCTCGGTTGGTCATAATTGGATAATTTTTTTTGACCGCCTCTAAATCAAGGTCAGGAGCGTAAAATAGGCCCTTCGCATTTATGATCCTGAATAGTGATGAACTGCCTGTCTATAGGTATCTATATATAGATTTTGGTCAAAAAGATAACGGAGGCCACTAATAAAATTAAGGATGCTGTTCAGCCTAAATTTTGCTTACGGTCTTCATAGACAGGTGCTTGATAAGAAGATCCCCCCTGAACGAAATGATGCAAACATCCTTCGGTGTTTGTTTGTTGGCCGGGCCTCCTTTTTACCTATAAGATTAACTAATGATTTGAAGCAATTATAATGCCATGACAAAGACTTAATGAAACGGGAAATCGAACTAAATTAAAATGGGTTGGTCTACGTTATAATTTCAAAGACCATAAATGCTAAGCTCTATGAATTACATATATTATTTCTTATTGAAAAAATATTTTGAAATGATTGATCTTGAATTCATTATTTATGGAGATGATAAACTCGGAAATAAAGGATTTAAGTCTCGAAAAATCAACTGAAAACTATGAAGGAAAGGAAATAAAATTGGGTAAAACTTTTCACATAACTAGGAAAAATTTTTCATAAAAAAAGTAGGGCATGCGTGTTTTTTTTCAAAAAAAACAGGCCATTTTAAATTTGCAGAAATTGATACTTGAACATGGCAACTTAGAAAAAATAAGAGCGAGTTATCGGCACCAAATTTGTGATTGACATCCCCCTATAATTGGAATAAATAAAAGCGCTTAGTCGGGACGTGGCTCAGCCTGGTAGAGCACAGCGTTCGGGACGCTGGGGTC
>JASFGM010000189.1:0-6028 GCA_050123755.1 Desulfobacterales bacterium | reverse complement strand
CTTGGGCAACAATACCAATATTGCCGGACGGATTGAAAGTATGAACATCTGGTACAAACCTCTGTAGGGCATCAAATGCTGATTGCATTTTCATTCTCAAGCCAAAATTCTTTTGGTTTGCGGGATGCATTTGACAATGAATTCGGCCATGGTATAGTGGCTGTCTAAGAATCTTCGACCGGTAACGCTGTTGACATAAATGCCTTTCATTAAGAAAGCTCAAGACCGAAACTGTATTCTAAATGGACAAGGTGAATAAAATGGATCTTGAAGACACGGTCTATCAAGTGGAATTTGCAAACTCGCAGGAACAGACAGATGTCGCCCTTTCCTCGCTTGTATATGATGCTGCTGATTTCCTCGAACATTTTGGAGAGGAATACCTTTTGGGAAAGGTCTTCCACGACATCATCGGTGCAGGCGACGGCCAAACCAAATTTCACCGGTTGTTGACCGCTGCCGGATATGCAAATAACCCGCAGGGCTTTTTTTTAGAGTTGACCGAAAAACTGGGCAACGCAAACAGCGCAAACGCTGTTCCGATCGAAGTTGGCGGCATTCGTCTGCCCAACCTTTTTTTGCTGTCGATCCTGGAAAAAATCATACCGGGGAACCGCTTCCTATCGATTCGAGAAGTAAGCCAGTATGAAAAACTGGCCAATATTACGGTTGGCGAATCAGAGCGGGATGCGCTGCAGGAGGTCATTGAGACCTACCCGGTCAGACTCTCCCTGCATACCCTTCGCCAGATGCGGATTTCAAAAAACGTGGCCTACCAGTACGCGCCGTTTGTCGAGGAACTGGACCCGGTCGGACAGGTCAATACCTGGGTCGGTCAATTCCATCAGGGGCTTTTAGAGCAGATGTACCGCAACCGGGTCATCTTTTTACTGAACATGAGCTGCCCGGTCTACTGTCGCTTTTGTTTCAGAAAACATAAAGATTCCAGAAACCAGGCCAATCCAACGGAAGCAGATGTGCGTGAATCGGTCGATTACGTTGGGCAATCTCCCAATATCAAGGAAATCGTGATCACGGGGGGGGACCCTTTTTTGAACAAGAAAAACATGATGGCTGCCATTGACGGTTTGAAAGAGATCCCGCACGTTCAGACCCTCCGGCTGGCAACACGCTCCATTTCCTACTACCCGCATCTCTTCTATAAAGACAATTCCTTCTGGCTAAACACCCTCAAGATCAAAAACCTGGAACTGCAGCAGCTGGGAAAACGCTTAGAGATTGCCACCCATTTCATCCATCCCGATGAGGTCTCCCTGGACAGTCTGGATATCATCTCGACGCTTGTTAAAAACGGCATCAGCGTTTATATCCAGACGCCTTTCCTGAACAACTGCAATGATGAAGGCCCTGAACTGACAAAACTCTTCAGCCTCTTAAGAGGTGCGGGGGCTGAGCTTCATTACATCTATATTCCCTGTAGTCCCATACAAGGCAACAGCGTCTACTGGACACCGATCTCAAAAGGGTTGGCCGCGTCGCATTATCTGCGGGCCCACCTGTCGGATCGAATCATGCCCAGAATTACGACGGCCACACCCATCGGTAAAATAGACTGGCACTCGAGCGGCTGGGCTGTTGAAAAGGATAAACAGGATGATCATTTTTTATGGATCAGAACGCCCTATACTCCGGACTATTTTAAGGACTTCACCCAGAAGGTCGAGGAACTGAATGTCGTGCGGGTCAACCCGGAGGGCACGCTGGATGCGCGTTTTATGGCACAAATCGGCGATGATTCGTTATTGATTGGTTCCCGCAAAGCCGTGTCTATAAAAGCAGATAAGACCGATCAGGATGCCCTGGAAACGATGCAGGCGCTGACGCTAAAAGATCAAAGAATTGGATGCACGATCGTCCCGACTGCATCGGCAACTCTCTTCAGGGCCCACGAAACCCGGGTAGAAATCGATGCGATGGCCGACGATAAAGATCTGGATTATATTCGTCAGGACAACCGAATCACCGATGTCCTCATTTCATCCAAGCAAGATGCGATTGAGAGCCTTTATCAAATCGGAAAGCGGGTCAACCATCTTCGGCAAATCCATCATGTCAACGCTGTCCGCCTGCGGAGTCTCAAGTTCAACTATGAACCCGCGGTTTATACCCGGGCGGTCATTGACCGGCTGGGCGAGCTCAACCGTCTGACGGTGGTCAATCCCTTGCGGCTGGAGATCGAGGCCCAATTTCTGCATTCCAGCGAAATTAAACAGATCCATGCTGATCTGACAAAGGCTTTACACAATAAAGGCATTACCGTTTACACGAACACACCCCTTTTGGCCAACATCAACGACAATGCGGAAGAAATACACCGTCTGGCATACAGTTGCCGAAAGATCGGCCTCGAATTCCACCATCTATATGTAGCCGGTTTGCCCCTGCAAAAAGATTGGAGTCAAAAACATCCCGTCGAGATTGGCACTGTCATCGACATTGCAACGCGTGTGCGCAAGGACGGTAGCGGTCGGGAGATACCACGCTATATCATCCTGACGGAACTGGGCGAAGTCGATTTCGGTCTCACATCGAGGCTGTCTGAAGAAAACGGGGGGATGGCGCTAAAACTGCTGCCTTATACACTGGACTATTATAAAGGTATGGATCCGACTTACGGCTGGCCGCCGCATGTCCGAATCGATACAGACGGCAAGCCGATCATATCGGTTGGCGGTCTGGTGAACGCCAGCGGTTTTTTTATGGTCTGAAAATCCGCAAGAAGATCAACAGCGGTTTCGAATTTTTATTCGGACCGATAGACAATCCGGCCGTCAAAAATCGTCATTTCCACCCGGGCGTCGGCGATCTCCATCGGGTCCACCTGAAAAAGATCTCTGTCGATAACGGTCATGTCGGCCCTTTTCCCGGGCGTCAACGTGCCCATCTCCCGGGACTGACCGTAAAATGCGGCCGGCACCGTCGTGTAACCCCGAACGGCATCTTCCACACTGATTCGCTGTTGGGGATACCACCCCCCCGCCGGAGTGCCATCGCGCCTTTGGCGGGTAACCGCAGCATGAATTCCGACCAGCGGGCTCGGATCGCAGACCGGCGCATCGGAGCTGAGAAGCACCGGAATGCCCGCATCGATCATTTCTTGATACGCATAGGTCCAACGGCCGCGGGGACCGACCGATTCGTCGATCATGTTGATGTCCAGAATCATGTTGTGCGGCTGGACACAGGCCGCTATCTTGAGTTTGGCCATTCGTTGGATGTCTTCGGATCGAATCATCTGGGTATGCTCAATGCGATGGGGCAGCACCGGCGGCACGAATGATCCCGCTTGGGCCTGTTTGCGCAATTTAGCCTGTTCCGCCAGGATGGTAATGACCTCGCGATTGGCCCGATCCCCGATGGCATGGACCATCACGGCCAGTCCGGCCTTTTCTGCCGCTGCAATCTTTTGGCCCAGCTCAGCCATGGAGCCAAGCGGCATACCGTATTCAGCATCCAGATAGGGCTCCAGCATCCAGGCGGTGCGCGCGCCCATGCCGCCATCCGCAAAGTATTTGAGGTGACCAATGCGAAGGCGCTCATCACCGAGCCCGGTTCGCAGTCCCAGGGCGATGGCCTCCTCTATGCGCTCACCGGCAAGACTCACCCAACACCGCAAATCAAGCTCCCCTTTTTCGTTTAATAGCTGCCAGGCCTTTAGCGCCGGGGCACCCTCCAGACCGCCCATGAGGCGTGCATCGTGAAGGCCGGTCAGGCCTAAAGTGTGCAAGTGGGCAATGCCATCTCGCATCGCAGCCACAAGTTCATCGGCGCTTGGCGCCGGGATAACCGATTTGACCAGATTGGGCGCCAGTTCCCGCAGAATGCCGGTGGGACGCCCGGATGAATCCTTTTCAATCACGCCGTCGGGGGGGTCCGGGGTTGTTTCATCGATGCCGGCCAGTTCCAGGGCACGTGAGTTAACCGAGACCAGATGCAGATCACAGCGCCAGAGGGCGACCGGATGGGCCGGGGCCATCGCATCGAGATGATCGCGCCGGGGCATGGTATGTTCGGACCAATCGGACTCATTCCAGCCCTGACCTAAAATCCAATTCTCCCGTGGTAACTTTCCGGCAGCCTGCTCAACCTGGTTGAGTAATTCATCTAAAGATTTGACACCAGCCAAATCGAGCTGCTGTCGTCCCATGGCCCAATCATAGAAATGAAAATGGGAATCCATCAACCCCGGGATTCCCAGACGACCATCGAGGTTGACCCGCTCTGTTTTTGAACCCGCCAAGGCGCTAATCTCCTTATTTTCGCCGACCGCCATAATCCGGCCGGCTTTAACAGCCAGGGCCTGGGCCCGGGGTCTTGCATCGTCCATTGTTTTTATCTGACCATTAAATAAAATGAGATCTGGTGCAGAGGGGTTCTGGGTCATAACAGAAATCCTTCCTGAAATGGGTCTTTCGAATCGATGATGAATTCGTGTATGCCGGTGATATGAGCGCTTCCACGCACTTCTGCAACGACTGCCTTTTTATCCCCCAGCCGGGTCTCTTCCACGAGCCGGCCCTGAAAAGTGGTTCCGAGCGGACTCGTGTTAATAAAGGTTTCGTTGAGTCCAAGTTGGCCGCGGTGATGGAGCAGCGTCATTTTGGCCGTGGTACCGGTGCCGCAAGGCGAGCGGTCCATATGTTCTTCGCCCAAAATAACAATGCTCTTTCCTTTGCCCTGAGCGTCCGATGATTGATCATAAAATTCCGTTACATCCACCGTATTGACTTCAGGGCGCGTGGGATGGCAAACGGTTAATTGTTGATTGGCTGCTTGAATGAGCTTCATACCCAATTCGATGAAACGGCGCCCATTTGACGGGGTGAAATCAAGGCCGACCTGATCCGATGAAACCATGACGAAGAATCCACCCACACAGACCGTGGCAACCTGTAGGCGACCGAAATCAGGAACGGATAGGGTTTCATTGTCGCTGTAAACAAACGAGGGCACCATCTGGATCGCAACCGATTCTACCTTGCCATTCTGCAGGTAGGCCGTCGTTTGCATGGGACCGGAAGGGGTGTCAACTATAACCTGCAGGGTTTCGCCGTCTGCATCGACAACACCCGCCTCGATCAGGGTCATGACCGCACCCATGGTCGCATGACCACAGAGATAAGGATAGCGGCGCGCATCCATGTAGATGAGGCCAAAGCGGGCACCGGCCGATACGGGTTCGGTGACACATGCGGCAAACATGTCGCGATGACCGCGGGGTTCGCGCGTCAGCAGCAGGCGAATGTGATCATGCCGTTTCATGAAAAAAGCCCGTTTTTCCTGCATGCTCTCACCCGGCAGGGGACCCACTCCGCCCACAATCAGCCGCGCCGGTTCCCCGGCGACGTGCGAATCAATTGAAACAATTCGGTCTGGATAGCGCTCAACGAATTGGTTTTCGATCCGATCCAGTTTAAGCATACACGCCCTCCTTTTTCCCCCCTCGGTGCCAGAGGAAGCGAATTCGCATTCAGGTCGGCCAACAACCGCAGAAAAAAACCTGAAAACGGCAGTGTCTGCTTTCAGGTTTAAGATCGGAAAGTTTGCAGCAAAACGGTCCGCCGGTTCATTCAATGGGAATCAAATGGCAGTGGTGCGGCGATACCTGCACGCTGACCTCCTCGCCGATATTGTAGATTCGTGTTCTCATCATACTGATAACATGAATTTCACGGTCGGCACTCAGTTCGATAAAGTAACTGACCTCTCCGCCCATATAACTGCGGTCTTTGATGCGGCCCTGGAAGTGGTTCATCCCCGCCACCGGCTTGAATTCATCCTTGGGAAAGGCATCGAACCGCTGGGCGCGGACGATCATTTCTACCTTGTCACTTTTCGAGAATCCGCCTTTATTTTCAGCAAAGAGGACATCGCCGGTCTCAATTTTGACGTTTACACGATGGTCGTCGACATCGACAACTTCGCCCTGAATGAAATTGGAGTGGCCCAGAAAATCGGCCACAAAATGGTTGGCCGGCTCATTGTAAACCGCTTCAGGGTTGCCCTC
>JASFGM010000188.1:0-6094 GCA_050123755.1 Desulfobacterales bacterium | reverse complement strand
ACCGTATTTTGTAAATCGTTCACCTGTACGTCACTACAAATGACATTAACAGCCAGCTTACTGTCTTTGGTAATGAGGGCCTCAATGGCCTTGGCGAGTTGTTCTTCAGCCACTTTACCCATCTCTGAAATTCTGCTTATCAGCGAATCTAGCTCCTGATCATAAGACCGCACGGTATGGTCTCTCGGCATCGTGACTCCTTTACTAGAAACATTACAATGACAAACGCAGTGGCGATTAGCCGGCCTAATTTAAGATTCGCATTAGCCAAAACGCCCGGTGATGTAATCCTCGGTAAGCTGATGATTCGGGTTGGTAAAAATCTGTGCGGTCGGACCCACTTCGATAAGATCCCCTAAATGAAAATAAGCGGTGCGTTGCGATACGCGCGAGGCCTGCTGCATGGAATGGGTAACGATCACTATCGTATATTGTTCGCGTAGCTCGTCGATCAAATCTTCGATAACCGCGGTTGCAATCGGATCCAATGCCGAACAGGGTTCATCCATTAAAATCACTTCAGGATTTACCGCAATCGTACGAGCAATGCATAGGCGCTGCTGCTGCCCGCCGGACAGGCCCGTGCCGGGCTGATCGAGCCAGTCTTTAACCTCGTTCCATAGACCGGCTTTGATCAAGGACGTTTCAACGATTTCATCCAGCTCAGCTTTATTGGCAGACAGTCCATGAATTCGCGGTCCATAAGCGATATTCTCATAGATGGATTTCGGGAAAGGATTGGGTTTTTGGAATACCATGCCGACCTGGGCCCGCAAAGGGACAACATCGATGTTTTTACCGTAAATATCGACGCCATCCAGCGTAATCTCGCCGGCAATGCGGCAGCCGTCGATGGTGTCGTTCATGCGGTTGAGACAACGTATAAATGTGGACTTGCCGCAACCGGAGGGCCCGATCATGGCAAGGACCTCATTGCGGCCAATATCCAGCGAGACATTTTTGATGGCATCCTTTTCACCATACCAGACATTGACATCCCGGCAGGTCATGCGCGGATTTTCAATGGTGATCTCACCAACCGTCTCGCGGTTTTCGCGACTGACAAGAACCCTGCCGACCTCTTCCTTGACTTTCGCCTTTATCGTTTCTTCTGGCATATTCCCTATAAAGCCGGCTTCATCCATTTCTCTCAGTGAAATCATAAGGCCACATATTTTTGCGCATCAGAAACACGCATATTAACGGTTAATATCAAAGTAGTAAAGCCTTTAGTTAAAATAAAATTTTTTTAAAAGCTATTTTGAAATAGGTAGACCGGAGTGCATTCGTTCCGGTCTACCCATCTCTTAAACTACTTTAATGAGGTTAGCGGTTTCAGCGAATGAGCGGCATCGTTGAATTGGGCGCGTTCTGCGTCGGGCATCGGAATCAGGCCCTTTTCGCTTAAATACCCTTCCGGCCCCCAGGCTTTGTCACTAGCGAATTCAGCCAGGTATTCTTTGACACCCGGAATCACATCCACATGCGCCTTTTTCACATAGAAAAAGAGCGGACGGGAAACCGGATATTTGCCATCGGCAATATTATCAAATGTCGGCTGGACACCGTCGACATAGGATCCCTGGATTTTATCCATATTCTGATCTAAAAAGCTGAATCCGAAAATGCCAAGGGCGTTTGGATTGGCTTCCAGCTTCTGGACGATCAAATTGTCGTTCTCGCCGGCTTCGATATAGGCTCCATCTTCGCGTATTGTATGACAGACCCTTTTATAAGCTTTGCCGTCTTTCTTTTTCATGGCTGCAATGAAGTCAAACTTTTTAGCGCCGCCCTCCATGGCCAGTTCGACAAAGGCATCGCGGGTTCCGGAGGTTGGCGGAGGTCCCAGAACCTCGATCGACTTGGCCGGTAATGAAGGATTGACATCTTTCCAGGTTTTGTAAGGATTGGGAATGAGCTTTTCACCACCGGCTGGATCCGGGACATCCTTGGCCAGAGCCAAAAAGATATCTTTACGAGTGAGCTTCAAAGGAGCCGCTTTTTTCGAATTGGCCATAACGATACCGTCATAACCGATTTTAACCTCGACAATTTCTTTAACACCGTTGGACATGCACTTATCTAATTCAGACTGTTTGATCCGACGGGACGCGTTGGTAATGTCCGGATGCTCAACGCCGACACCGGCGCAAAAAAGCTTGAGACCGCCACCGGAGCCGGTGGATTCGATTTTAGGCGTCTTGTAAGCAGTCGATTTTCCAAACTGCTCGGCAACCACCGTTGCAAACGGATAAACGGTCGATGAACCCACAATGCTGATATAGTCCCTTCCGGAAGCAGCGTGGGCCGGTCCAAACAATGCTGCCAGAAAAATGGCAGCGGTTGCAAAAACAATTAGCTTTCTCATGATAATTTCCTCCTTGAGTCAAAATGTTAACATCTAAAAAATAATAAGATTTCCAAGTTGTTGGTCGAAAGATTAAACATCTTGGATTAGGAAAATATTAGGAATCTGTTTGCATTCTATTAAATCTATCTATGCTCATTAACGAATTGCCATTGGCCAGAAACCGATATAGCTACTGGTATTACCAGCGTCTCTCATACCGTTTTCTCAAAATCACAGCCGCAGCATTCATGGTGATTAAAAATGCCAGCAAGACCATAATTGCTGCTGAAGTTCGTTCTACAAAAGCCCGCTCGGGACTGTCGGCCCAAAGATAGATCTGAACCGGCAAGGCAGTTGACGGATCCGTAAAACTTGCCGGAATATCGACGATAAAGGCCACCATCCCAATCATCAGCAAAGGGGCAGTTTCACCCAGGGCCCGTGCCATTCCGATAATTGTCCCGGTCAACATGCCTGGCAATGCCAGCGGCAGCACGTGATGGGCAACCATCTGCATTTTAGACGCCCCCACGCCCAGGGCAGCTTCGCGAATTGACGGCGGTACGGCTGTCAGGGCCGAGCGGCTGGCGATAATGATGACCGGCAAGGTCATTAAAGTCAGGACCAGTCCGCCGACAACCGGAGCCGATCGCGGCAGCCCGAAAAAATTCAAAAATACTGCCAGGCCCAACAGACCGAAGACAATCGATGGTACCGCCGCCAGGTTATTAATGTTGACCTCAATTAAATCGGTCCAGCGATTTTTTGGGGCAAATTCCTCCAGATACACTGCCGCGGCCACACCGATCGGAAAAGAAAGCAGCAAGGTGATCACCAGGGTAAAAAAGGAGCCAGCCACCGCCCCCCAGATACCGGCCAATTCCGGCTCGCGCGAATCACCGCCGGTGAAAAACGTGGTGTTAAATTTCTTTTTAATCTTGCCTTCAGCAGACAGCTTATCAATCCAGGCCAACTGCTTGTCTCCTAAACGGCGTTCACCTTCGCCCGCCTGTCGATCAAAATGCCCTTTGATCATCATATCCACATCATCGTCTGCCGGAACCCAGACCTTCGAGGTTTGGCCGATAATATCCGGATGGGTTAACACCATGTCCCTTAATTGGAAAGAAGCGCCTGAGCTGACGATACGATACAGCTTACGCTTGTCCTGTCTTCCCTTGGTATCGGGGAACATTTCCCGTAAGGTTTTTTTAACCAGGCCTTGATAATCGGCCGTTGCCAGAGATTGCTCATCCAGGATTTCAGGGTCGAAGAACACCTCCAGCTCAATGAAGGTCTGTTGAAAGGCCGTGTAGCCATTGCCGGCGATGCTGATAAATAAAAGGGATAAAAAGACCATGCTGGCAATAATGGCCAGTAAGCCATAGAATCGGAACCGACGCTCGGCGCGGTAACGTTTATTCAGTCCCCGATTGACGATGTCAAGGGTCCGTTCTTTTTTCTTTCCTTTAACAGATGGCTTGGTTTGAGAATTATTCATATTGCTCTCGATATTTGCGAACGACATGCAATGCGATAACGTTCAGTAATAGGGTAACCAGGAACAACAGCAGCCCCAGCGCAAACGCCGCCAGAGTCTTGGCACTGTCAAATTCCTGATCGCCAACCAATAAGGTCACAATTTGAACCGTAACTGTCGTCACAGCCTGTAAGGGATTTAGAGTCAGATTGGCTGCCAGTCCTGCAGCCATCACCACGATCATGGTTTCACCAATGGCTCTTGAAACCGCCAGCAGAACGCCGCCGACAATCCCGGGCAGTGCCGCCGGTAATATGACCTGTTTGATGGTTTCCGATTGGGTAGCCCCCAGACTGTAGGCACCGTCCCGCAAAGCTTGGGGCACCGCATTAATAAAATCATCGGATAAAGATGAGACAAAAGGGATAATCATGATCCCCATAACCAAGCCGGCTGCCAAAGCACTTTCTGAAGAAACACCCAGTCCCAGCAGATTGCCGCTATTGCGGACAAACGGTGCCACGGTCAGGGCAGCAAAAAATCCGTATACCACCGTGGGAATTCCCGCCAGGATTTCAATCAATGGTTTGGCCACTGCGCGAAATTTCTTGTTGGCATATTCAGACAGGTAAATCGCAGACATCAATCCGATGGGAACCGCCACACACATGGCAATTCCGGAAATCAGCATGGTACCGACAAAAACCGGCACGGCCCCAAATGCGCCCGATGATCCGACCTGGTCATCACGTATGGCCATCTGAGGGCTCCATTCCAGGCCAAAAAGAAATTCCGTAATCGGCACCATTTTAAAAAAGCGAATGGATTCATAAAGTACCGAAAGGACAATACCGATGGTGGTAAAGATGGCGATCGTCGAACAGACGATCAGGATATACTTTATAACCTGCTCAACTACATTGCGTGCCCGCAGGGTCGGTGCTATTTTTGACTGCACAACCACGAGGCCCACGATCGCCATCGAGATAATAATGACCGCCAGGGCCGCTTTGCTGGTTGTCTGTAAGCTGCGGTAATGATCTGCAGCGGCCTGCATAACAGGGTCGATTTCACCAGAAATAATATTTCCACTGACAAGATTTCTGATATCATTAACGACTAAATTAAGACGCGCTTCTGGGAGATTGCGCAAGGCTTCCGGTAGATCAGCCACCACCAGATGGGTAATAACGGTGGACTCGAAGGCCAGCCAGAACCCGAATAAAATCAGGGTCGGAATTCCACACCACAGGGCTGTAAGAGATCCGTAATATGTGGGACGCGAGTGTAGATTTTTAATGTTCGCGGCATCACCCGCCACAGAGAAAGCACGTCGCCGACCAATGTAGTAACCTAGTGCAGAGAGTCCCAAAAGAACAATGAGTAATGTCGTAGGTGACATTTTTTAATATCTTTCTTAAATTTTAAGTGCCCGGCTTTTGGGAAACCGTTGATTGTTATCTTACAACTCGGATAAACTACGGACGAATTGTTAGATTCAAATGATTATCATGTTAGGTTTATGTTAAAATCCTAACACAGGAACAGCCCTACATAATGAGAAGCACACTCTATACGCTTACAATAAAGCCCTAATAATATACTTTCAAATCCCTAAAATTATTTAAGATAACTTCCCCTACAGTGTCTGATAAGCTCCTTCTTTAGGAAATATCAGTAACAGCCGACAACAAAGATGCCCTTCTGGATAGCCTCGACCGCCGGGGTGATCTTGCTCTTTCTTCGGAATTGGTCCTCGCAAAATTTAAAGTTGTTTCGAGATGTTGGATGTAAACAAGGCGTTTATCACAGGACATGCAAATTTGATTGTTTTTATCGTGATTTTTCAATTGACATCGCAGGCAGGGATTCGATTTCATTTCTTCCTCCTCCTAAATTTAGAATAATGAAAACTGGAAAACCGAATAGCTACTGATTAGGAGAGCGGTATTAGCGCATAATTAGCGGGTAGTTAAAATTTGGTGAAACCTAAAATGAGGCAGGAATTCATTTGCTGTCAAAGCGATAAATTTTCCGCCGAAAAAGGTGGAAGACACTGCGATATCTTTAATCTGGGCAGTTTTAACATAGAGTTAATTAAAGCCTTACGATGCGCTAACAAAACAAAACTAAGCTGTTGAGTTTAAAGCTCATGACCTTGGCTTTCTCAATCCGAATCGATAGGAAATCGTGTGAAATACCTTGTGCGTTTCGAAGACGATCGCGCCTTGAATCCAAAAGCAGTAGGGCATAAGTTTTTTAAT
>JASFGM010000187.1:0-6100 GCA_050123755.1 Desulfobacterales bacterium | reverse complement strand
TGTATGGCATCCTGTCCAATTGGTTCAAATTGAATGTGTCCAGCATATCACCTAGGTTTCTTTGCGAGGAGATCAGCCTTCAATATGCGGAAAATTTTGTATCGAATATTAATATTGGCTTTCTCATTTGACTCACTATTTTATCTTAGAAAAGGGGCTATACATGGGAAGTCAAGGGCCCTTGGGTTTAGCTTACGCAACGCAAAGAAGAATTATAGGGGTTCTGGGCATCACATTTCCCTTTATTTTGTCTCTGGGCGCCAGAATCTGGGGCCCTCTGACGATCAACAGGCTTCATACAATCATTTAATCCGCACGATCACCGGCAACTCTTTTCGGAAAGAAATTGCGAACTTTTCTTCCCCCGTAACGAATGACCTTTCCTATGATAATGTTAAATAAATAGAAGACATATGTCAGCTTAAGTTCTCATACGCCTCAGCGGCTTCCTGATACAGAAGACGTTCCTGGCCCATGTAGCGGGGGGAGAAATGGAAGATCGTGAACTGCTTGGCACCGGATTTGGCCGCCAACTCACCGGCTTGGCGGGCCGTGAGATGGAACTTTTCTTTGGCCATGGCGCGGTCTTTGTCCAGAAAAGCGGCTTCGATAAAAAGATGGTTGGCATCTTTGGCGAATTCAACGATTTTCTCTTTATTGGCATCGCTGTAAGCCACATCGCTGATGTAGGCAATTTTTTCACCCGGCGTAATCAGTGCAATTTTCTCGGCGAGTTCTCCGAGCTTGAATTTTCTTTTTTGTCGTTGATCTTCGATTTCAGCTTCAAAATCCGAATCCGGATCAATCTGGCGATACAGTGCTTGCTTGAATCGCGACAGCCAGGGGCCGGTTTCAAGTCCCAGCGCATTCAGGCCCTCTCGCACAATATTGACATGAAATCTTTCATGAATCGAAAATCCAAGACAGGGAAGACAGTGGTCCAAAATGACGCCGAATACGCGAAACCCCGCCTCCTCGAGCAGCACGCCATTGAAAGCGCGCTCGATCGTCTTCTCTCGAGCTAAAAATTTATCCCGGCAGCGATAGGTTTTTGTGATTAGAAGGTCTGAATGGACCTCGGTTAGCTCCATCGTCAGACGGTATTGATAATTTTCTACCAGATTCCACGCATATCCGCCGAGTTTGCCTTCGGCGTTTTTGAAAAACCCCTGCGGGCCGCACAAAGACAAGTGCTTTTCGCGACCCAGAAAAAGTCGCAGGAGTCTATCGAAACCGATAAAATGATCCATGTGCGTGTGGGTGACAAACACATGCCCGATTTTGAGAATATCTTTGGGTGCAAGTGCATAGATATCGCCGAGGTCAAATAAAACTGCCCGGTTTTCAAAAAGAAAAGGAATGTATAAACCGGGATCCTCAAAAGGCCCGTTGATCAATCTGGGATGAAATCGGGGACGCATTAGGCCGGCAGGTGTTTTTTGACTTGCTGGTGGATACTCAAATAAATATCCTCGTCCGATCCAAAAATGTCGACAACGTCTTTATGATGAATAAGCTTTTCAATGACAAAAGCGGTCAGAAATAAGCTGACAACATGGGGCTGCGGAACGGTGTTTCGGATGGGTGCGACTTGATAGTCGATTTCAAATTCATCGGCGCGCCCCAATTTTTCGAGACATTTTTTGATTTGCTCTTCGAGTGAATTTTTGTTGGTGGTTTCCACCAGATTGCTGTCTACCAGTTTCATCGCAATTGCATTGGATAGGGGATCAATACAATCTTTGATGGCATTAATTGCGCGCTTGCGCTCATGCTCTTTTTGGGATTCAATTTTGGATAGGATACTGGCCTCGCGAGTGCTTGGCCGAAATATCTTGGCCATGGTCTCACCTTCTTTTTGAAAGGGTTGATGTCGAAATTTCGGTGGCATCATAATGGGTAACACGCTCATTTGCAAGCAAAATATTCAGCGAATATAAACCTAAAGTTTTTCCCGAAACCTGTCGATATTATTGGTGATGACCACGGCAATGAAAAAATATTCGGATTCAAACGAAGGCCAAATCGAGCTGAAGGAAAAAGGGGCGAACGAATGCACTGATCTTGTAGCGCATTTGCTGAAAAGCGGTTTTCTGACCGATAAGCAGATCGAATATGCCCGTCGGGTGCAATCCAAACTCGAAGCCTCGCGTCCATTACTGCAGGTTATCAAAGAACTGGAATTTATCAGCGATGAGCAGATTAAGGTAGCCCTTCGGAAAAACCCCATTTCTATGCGCATTGGCGGCCTTTTGGTGGAAATGGGGCATATCGAAGCGTCCGATCTGCGCCTGGCTCTCGCGATTCAGAAAGAGGAAAAATCAAAACGAAAAATTGGTGAAATCCTTGTCGATAATCAACTCATCGAGGAACAGGTCCTGGCAGAGACGCTTTCTTTACAGCAAGGGCTGCCGTATGTTGTGCCTGAATGGAGCACCATCGATCGCGAACTTTTCGACCGGGTTCCGCTGAAATGGTATGAGAAGCATCATTTATTGCCGATTCGGGCGGATGGTGTCCAAATTATCATGGCCTTTGACGATCCTCTGGATCAAGATAAACACCAGGCAGCTCGCCAGGTATTCGGAGATAATATTATTCCTGTCATCGCCTGCAAAAGCGCCATCAAAGAGGTGGTGTTGAAAGCCCAGCGCGGAGAAATGAAAAAGCAGATCGCGACCATGGATGAACAGTTTATTGTTAGACTGGTCGATGATATTATACTGGCAGCCATTCAAAGAGATGCGAGTGATATTCATATCGAACCCTTAAACGATCATTTGCGCGTTCGCTTTCGCCAGGATGGCGTCTTAACCCATTTCGAAGATTTCCCGCCGGAAGTCGCACCTGCAATCGCCAGCCGTATTAAGGTCCTGTGCGAGGTTGATATTACTGAAAAGCGGCGGCATCAGGGTGGACGTTTCTTTTTTGACCATCTGGAGGGGCAGCTGGATCTGCGCGTGTCTTTTTACGTTACGGTGCACGGTGAAAAGATTGTACTGCGGCTTTTGAATCGTCACAGCCAGTTGCGTAAAATTGAAGATATCGGCTTGCCCGCTCGCATATTGCAACGATTTCTCGAAGAAGCTCTGGATTTACCCAGCAGCGTACTTTTGTTTACCGGTCCTACCGGTTCCGGGAAAACAACCACGGTATACAGTTGCCTTCACCATATTTTAAATCCACAAACGAGTATCATTACGGCGGAAGAACCGGTTGAGTATGTCATTGACGGCATATCCCAATGTTCCATCAATCCCAAAATCGGATTAACCTATGAAGAAACGTTGCGTCATATCCTGCGCCAAGATCCCGATGTTATCGTCATCGGGGAAATCCGTGATCATTTTTCCGCAGAAGTTGCCGTGCAGGCGGCTTTGACAGGACACAAGGTTCTGACAACCTTTCATACCGAAGACTGTGTCGGCGGGCTGATACGGCTGCTGAATATGAATATCGAGCCCTTTATGATTGCCTCGACAGTAGTCAGCGTCCTGTCGCAACGGCTTTTGCGAAAAGTATGTCCATCTTGCTATGTGCCGTATAAACCCACATCCGTTGAGCTGCAACGAGTCGGTTATACGCTTAAGGATATCGAAGGGGCCCAGCTCCGGAAAGGCCGCGGATGTGCCAATTGTCAGCATACCGGTTACAAAGGGCGCGTTGGGGTATTTGAGTTGCTTTTCATCGATGAATTGGTCCGCGATGCCATCTTAGAGCGCAGGACGAGCAAAGAACTTCGGCAGATCAGCATCGAATCCACCGGTCTGCTCACACTTTTGGAGGATGGAATTGTTAAAGCCGCCGACGGGGTCACCACCTTTGATGAATTGCTGCGCAGTCTTCCGCGGCTGCAAAACCCAAGACCCATGCCCGAACTGCGGCGCTTGATAGGAGATCCGTTATGAATACAGATAGGTCTCTGGTGGAAATGATCAACAAACATGTAACCACAAAAAGGGTTAAGCTCCCGGCGTTTAGCGGGACTGCTCTTCGTATTCAGAAAGAAATTACAAAAGAGGAACCTGACACCCGTATGATTGAAAAATCAATTGTCAGTGATCAATCGCTTACCGGAGAGGTTTTACGCGTTTCGAATTCCTCATTTTATAAAGGCCTCAGTCAGGTGGCCACAGTCAGAGATGCCATTATCCGGCTGGGAAGCAAAGAGGTGTCCAACATCGTCACCCTGGTTGCCCTGCAGCATAATTTCCAGTCCAAGGATCCGGTTGTGCACAAAATAATGGGAAAACTATGGCGACACTCAGTGGGATGTGCGATGGGTGCCAGTTGGCTTGCCAAACAAACCGGATTTCAAACAATATGTCATGAAACCTTCATTGCCGGTTTGCTTCACGATGTGGGCAAGCTTTTTATCCTGAAAACCATTGATGATATGAAAATCTCAGGGGAAATCGACCATCGGCCTTCCAATACGCTCATGGATGAGGCCTTGCAAAATCTGCATACCGAGCAGGGAAATTCGCTCTTGAAACGCTGGAATCTACCCCAAAAATACTGTGAGATCGCACGGGATCATCATAAGGAAGATTTTGATTGCAACAACTTTTTGCTCGTGTTGGTTCGGCTGGCCAATCACATGTGTCATAAAAAGGGAATCGGTTTGCACGAAGACCCTTCAATTGTTCTGATGACAACCCCTGAAGCGCATCAACTCCAATTATCCGAAGTGGACCTGGCCCGCTTGGAAGTTCTGCTTGAAGACTCTCAAGTTCTCAGCGGATGACCGCAGAGCTACCAGAAGACCGAAAACAGAAAACAGAGTTCAGAAAATGTGCTTCATTCTCCAGTTCTTGCCATCTGTCTTCTGTCATCTGACCTCTGTCATCTGTTTACCGACCTCTGACATTATTCCGCATCTTCGACGATTAGCTGCACGGTTTTATTTGCATTCCAGCGGTTCCACCGCAGCCGAAAAGCAATGCGGCTAAATGCCGTCTCTGTCCGCATCCGGCCATCGGCATTGAATCGGATTGCAGGAACAGGTTTCTGGGAACGGTCGCAGGCATGTGCCAGCATCATTTTGCGGTGATTTTTTCCCACAATTTTTGAGGATACAACCTCAACGTTTCGTGCCATAAGTACAGGTTCCGGGTTTGCGATGCCAAAGGGGCTTAAGGCTTCGATCTCATTGATCAGACTTTCCGATATGTCGGCGAATTTGATTACGGCATCAATGGTCAATTGAGGAATCGATTCGTCGGGTCGGATCATTTTGGCAACAGTCTTCTCAAATGTGTGTTGAAATTCCGCTAACTTCTGGGTTCGGATGGTCAATCCGGCCGCCATCGAATGACCGCCAAAATCTTGCAGGCAATGCCGGCAGGCTTGCAGTGCTTTGAATAAATCTACACCGGGGATGCTTCTGGCTGAGCCTTTGCCCAATTCGTCCTTAACTGCTATCAGGACTGCCGGTCTAAAATACTTTTCCGTAATGCGGGATGCCACAATTCCAAGAACACCTGGATGCCACTCGGGATGCCAGCATACCAGGGCCTTTTTTTGGAGACGGTCCGGGTGGTGCTTAAAGTCCGCAAGAATGCCGTCGAGGATCAAACGTTCCTGTTTCTGACGCCGATCGTTCAATCCATTTAGAGATTCGGCCAGTTGTTGGGCCGTGGCATTGTTTGTGGTGGTCAGCAGCTTCAATGCGATGGCGGCGTGATCCATGCGCCCGGCAGCGTTTAATCGGGGCGCCAGTCTGAAGGCAATATCCTCGGCATCCGTCGGCTGATTCGCGATACCGGCCACCTTTCGGAGTGCGCTTAAACCGGGTCGCGTGGCGGAATTTATGAGGTCAAGCCCTACTTTTGAAAAAATACGATTCTCTTCAATAAGGGGAACCATATCAGAGATGGTACCCAGGGCGACGAAATCGCAAAGATTTTTGAGATTCGGTTCCGTTCGGTCTTTCCAAAAATTATGGTCTCGCAAGTATTTCCGCAAGCCGACTACGAGTGAAAAAGCCATACCGACGCCGGCCATCATTTCCATGCCCGACTGGCAATCATGACGTTTTGGATTAAGAACGGCCACGGCGGGAGGAATTTTTTCAGAGATCAAATGATGATCGGTAACA
>JASFGM010000186.1:0-6147 GCA_050123755.1 Desulfobacterales bacterium | reverse complement strand
CCGATTGTTCCGTGTTTTTTTTTGTTATTTTCTGCTTTAGAAGCACCTACATCTTTCTGTTGAAGGCTTATTCTGGTGATGATTATATTGACTCACGCGACTATTTAATTTTAAATACGATGCAATTCAAGAGGCAGTCGCGTCTTTAAAAATACCGAACCTAAAATATGAATGGTCACGCAAACATGTTGATTCTTGATTTTGATGGGGTGTTGATAAATTCCCTCGATGAAGTCGCCCTAACAGCTTACAATGCCACCACCGGCAAACTGGTCACTTCCCTGGCCGATTTACCGGCGGCACTGGTCGGACTGTTTCAACGGAACCGCTACCATGTTCAATCCATCGGAGATGCTATTTTACTGATGAACTGGTGCTTGAATAATTACCGCAACAAATCCGAACAATTTTTAAATCCGCATGAATATGAAACGATAATTTCCGGCGCAGCTGTCTCTTTAACCGATCGAACCCTAAGGATTTATGAAACTCGCGGGCAGTTTATCGCCAAAGATCCTAAATGCTGGTTGGCGCTTCATCAACCCTATCAACCGCTGTGGGATCACCTGATACAACGCCAAAAATATGCGTTTGTCATTTTGACCAACAAAAACCGTGATGCCACCTTGCGGCTTTGTCGGCACTTTGGCTTAGGTATTCCTGCGGTTGATATTTACAGCGGGGATCGGGGAACCAGCAAGGTCGACAACATGCGACAGATTCAGGAGCGATTCAGAGGCCAACCATTTAGTTTTATTGATGATTCAATTAAAAACCTTCGTGAGCTCGAAAATTCCTTAAATGTGGAAAATAAGACGATCAGGCTGTTACTGGCATCCTGGGGATACACCGGGCCCCAGGATGAAAAGGTCGCGCAAGAATATGGGTACCCGGTTTTAAATCAAAAGGATCTGATTTCGCTTTTGGACGAAGACGCGCTAGGACAAAATAGCGCGTAGCTGATTGCGCATCGCTTGAAGGCTGGGAGGCCGGAAAGCCTGGAAGCTTTGGCGTGTTCGAGCCTTCCAGCTTCCCAGCCATATAGCTTCCTAGCCAATCCGCCTTTTTGAACCCTGACACTCGACAGCGAATACTAGATCCCCTCTAGTTTTTCTAGTATTTGTTTTGATACCGTGATTTGCCTGCCGTTAATTTATAATCCGGAAGTATATTCAAATACCAATTTCTTTTTTTTAAAGGGACATTGAAATTCAAGACCGGTGGCAGCAAGCTGCATACCTTCTTTGTTTTTATTTCCTTTTCCGTAGCGGGGATCACCCATAACCGGGTGGCCGATCATTTCAAAGTGGCGGCGAATCTGGTGTTTCCTTCCCGTACGAATCACAATATATACCTTAGACGTATCGGTTTCTCGATCATAGTGGTCGACGGCAACCTCCGTCAGCGCCGACTTGCCATCCAGCTTCAAATCGATTTTATCCCCCGGCAGCGGAGCGGCTAAATTCCCCACCACCTTAGCCGTATATCGTTTAATGACCTGCTGCTTTTGAAACAGATGCGATAGTCGACCGGCAGCCGTTTTGTCGTGGGCCAGCAGTACTAAGCCGGCGGCCTCCCGGTCTAGTCGGTGGATGAGATAAACTTTTCTTTTGGATTTAAAGTGAAGCGCTGCCTGCCTCAGAAGGGAGCAATGGTCGCCATATTTGGTGCCCTGGGACATTAAACCGGCCGGTTTAAGCCAGATGCTGTAGCGTCCTTGGTCGCTGATAAGTTCCGGCGGGGGAGGGGTTTTCAAAAGCAGGGCCTTATCGTAATAAATAGACAGAATATCGCCCGGTTTGAGGGCGGCGGTGGCCCGGCGGCAGCGGTGTTGTTTGTTTTTTTGTTTTTTCAGCCAGACCGCGCCTTTGGCCATGGCATCTTTGATCCGGCTTTTGGAGAGTGCTGTAAATTCAGCCAGAAATTTACAGGCGGCTGTCGGGTCGTTGGGTCCAACGGTTTTTGTCAATGACAATTTTTGCATAGATAATGCTCACTTTGTAGGAATACATACAATATTTAAACCCGCTGGAATTTTTTCTGATATTCCGTCGGTCGCAGACCGGTTTGTTTTAAAAAAACTTTGCGAAAAGAACTGCTGTCTTCGTAACCCACCTGGTAGGTGATTTCGTCAAAAGAGCGATTTCCATCCTCCAGCAAGCGTTTGGCCGCTTCAACCCGGAGGCGTTGTTGATAGATCAAGGGGGTGTCTCCGGTGGCGGTTTTAAATCGCCGCTCGAAGGTACGCCGGCTCATACCGTAATCGCGGGCCAGATTATCATAATTAAACGTTTGATCGAAATTATTTTCGATCCACTCCTGGACCGTTAGAATCCGGTTGTCGCTGTGATCTTTTTGAAATTGGAAAATGGCATAGGGGGCCTGGGTGGTGCGACCGATATCGGAAATTACAGATTTTGAGGATTGCAGGGCCACCTCATGGCCGCAGTATTTTTCCACCAGGTAGAGGGAGAGATCCGTACCGGCGTTATAGCCGCCCGAGCAAAACAGATCTCCCTCGTCGGTAATCAGACGCTCCGGTTTGAGCTCTATCCGCGGATACCGTTTTCGAAATTGATCCGCAAAACCCCAGTGGGTGGTTGCGGTTTTTCCATCCAGTAATCCGGTTTCAGCCAGTACAAAAGCGCCGGTACAAATGCTGGCAATATGGGTGCCCCGGCGATAATGACCTTTCAACCAATCGATGACTTCACCCTGAATCATCAGGGTTTTGTCAATGTCTAAAATAGATGAGACCACGATCAAATCGCTTTCCTGCACATCATGGATTGAGCCCGCCGGCAGCATACGCGCCCCCCGTTATATTTTCTTAAATTTCGGGGCGTTCTCCAAATAGCGGACCGGTCTCCCGGGTGCGCTTTAGTTCGAAAAAGCCGGGGGTTCTGCCGGCGACGATGATCGCATCCCAAAGCGCAACAGCCGGTTTTCCCGTAGGCGCCGGGCTAAAGACCGGGCCAAAAAAACCCGGGCCTTTACCACCATCGAGAACGATGAGCGGCACGCCGACATCCGTGCCGACTTTGGCAACTGCCTGATCCATATCAGCTGCGATGATTTTATCCCAGGCTTCCTCATCGACGGCATCAGCCAGCTGTGTTGGAAAGCCGCAGGCTTTCAGGATTTCCTCTAAAATATCCGGCTCGTCGATGTCTTCGCTATCATGATGGTAACGGGTGCCCATAACCGTATAGAGCTTTGCGAGGCCATCATTTCCGTATTCTTTGCTAACCGCCGCGGCCACGCGCAATGCCCGCAGACCGATTTGATGCAGTATTTTAAAATGCTCGGGTATGTCGCGGTCCTTGTTGATTTTTTTAAGGCTAAAAAGCTTCCAGTTTACATGAATTTGCTTCTGGCGACCCACATCGATCATCCAGCGAGATGTAATCCAGCACCAGGGGCAGATCGGGTCCCAGTAAAAATCCACGCCGTCTTTGACGTCAACCATGTTTGAATGTCCTTGGCTCCTTATTCCTTTAACCAGAGCTTAACTTTTCTTTAATATTCTGAAACCAGCCTTTATCTGACTCACGTACAATACAGGCCTGTTCCAGTAATTCAACGAATTCAGGTTTCGTTTTTTTATACGAAATGATTCGCTCCATCGAAAGGATATTGTCAAGATTTGGCGGCACCAACCCATAACCGGACTTGCGGTTAACAGTTTCCATCGTGATCGAAAGCGCATATATTACGATTTTCTCAGCCATTTCGTGGGGAGTGAGATCTAATTTATCACCATATTGGTATCGTAAAATTTCATAGACACTGGCCGCAATAATCGGGTCGCCAATTTCGCGGGCGTCTTTGCATTCGTTTAGGTTAAAATTACTATCCAAGAAGTCATCGGCCATCTTCTGAAACCGCTGGATCCATTTGTCATTCAAATTCTGTGGCAAAACTGATAGGGGACCGAACGTCAAAACCTCATTGTAAAATTCTGATAGCATCGGATCGAACCTTTCGTGTGTCCTGGGAATAGGATTTTGCTTCTGGGGCGCCATTATTGTTGAATTCGCATTTATTTTCAAGTTTTTATTCTGATCTCTTCTGGGTCCTCATCGCGGCCACTCGGTCAGATACTTAATTTGATCTTTTTGGATGTGTCTGATAATGGATTTTGTTAATTATACGAAGTTATCTCAAAAATGCATTTATAAGCCTCTGGCTTATTGATGCGCCTCAGGCGGACAAGCGCCAATGATACATAATTTTGAGGGGTTAAAATGAAGCAAGAAACGTACGTCCTTACCATGCTGGTTGACAATGAACCCGGGGTGACTGCGCGGGTATCGGGGCTTTTTGCCAGTCGCGGTTACAATATTGAAACCATCTGCGGCGCACCGACGGCCAATCCGAAAATGTCTCGTATCACGATTTCCACCCAGACAAACCCGGAGATGCTCGAACAGATCATGAAGCAGGTACGCAGGCTCGTCAATGTGATTAAAGTCAGGGATATGACCGGCGAGGAAGCCGTCAAACGTGAAATGGCCATTATCTGTGTGAAGGCCAGACCAAAAGACCGCACCGAAATTTTAAGAATCGTCGAAACCTTCAGAGGCAAAATTGTTGACACCGGGGCAACTCATTTCATTATCGAAGTCACCGGCAGGCAGGAAAAGATAAATGCCCTCATCCGGTTGTTGGAACCCATGGGCGTTAAAAAGCTGGCACGCTCGGGCATCCTGGCGCTTTACCGCGAACCGGAATAAGACCTATGCACTGAACACCATCCCCCCATCCAAACACACCAACCGCCCAAGCAATAAAATAAGCTAGAACTGGTTTCAAAACCACCTCTAAACAACCTGTGGCGGCGGCAGCGGTCCCTCCGGTGGCATCCCCGGTTTCTTTTTCCAGAGTATAAATTGGTTGTTTTTTATGAGAATCAGGCGCATGAGGTATTTTTCGTGGATCTCGGCCACTGCGTCCCGAAGACCTTTGCGCTTTGGCATCAAGAGATAGTCATCACCGGTGATAAAACCATACATTTTTATTTTGGAATAATAAAAATCCAGGTCTCTCTTGACACTTTTGTAATTATGGCTGCCGTCAACATAAATCCAGTCGAAATACTGGTCCGGGAAGTGATCGTAGACGCATTGCGATTTTTCTCGGTGGATTTCAACCTGGCCGGATTCGATCTGACCCTTGAATTTTTCGCACACGGCCTCATAATTGCGGGCATGATCTTCCCCAACCCAGGGATCAATTAAGTGGAGCTTTTTCGGCTGGACCACTTCCAGGATTTCTTCTGAAAACTGTCCCTGGTTGACGCCGATCTCCGCACACACCGAATTCTTGGGCATCATCTCTAAAAGAAATTTTCTTCCGTATTTGATTTCGATCATTTAATATCTCCTGAAGCGCTAGTCTGCGCGGTTTTATAACACATCCGGAACATCTATCAAATGGAAATATAACACCCTAATTAATCGATAAATTAGGGTAACGGCAAAGGATACATACACCTTTGTCTTGCGGGGGGTCAAATCCTATTTGGGTGAATTTAGCAGATACGGGTCTGATCAAATATCCAGCTTTCAGATTGCACCAAATCTTATTTTGATCTATTAAGTATCACAACAATGTTCGGCGGAAAAGCGATCTATACACATAACGGTGCGAAGGCGTGATGCAATAAAAATTATTGATATCAATGAAGGAGAAATCATGAAGACGAATGAATTATCAACATGCTTTTGTATAGATGATGTGCAAGCCTGCAGATATTTTTACCAAAAGTATTTTTCAGCGAAAGTCACTTATTAAAAAGAAAGGTATTCGATGGAAGGAATTGAATATTTGTATGAATTGTGTGAGGCTTTGCCGCGATGCGGGCCTGGTGCTAATGAATTTACCCGGCGGGCTTTTTATGCCATCCCGAAACCGCCAAAACATCCATTCATTTTGGATATCGGGTGCGGCCCCGGAGTACAGACCATTGAACTATCTAAAATTTCAAATGGGAAAATCATTGCCTTAGATAATCATCAGGCATTTCTTGACAAATTAATGCAACAGGCAAGCAATGAAGGACTCGATGCAAAGATAATCCCCAAGAATTTATCCATGCTTGATATGGATTTTGACGAAAACACCTTTGATATCCTTTGGTCGGAA
>JASFGM010000185.1:0-6155 GCA_050123755.1 Desulfobacterales bacterium | reverse complement strand
GCCAGGAATTCGTGCCGCTCATTGTGCCTATTACGCTGATCAATCATTATGTCCGTAAATACGATCAGCGGTATTTGAAATTGCAGACTTATCTGAATCCGCATCCGGTAGAGCTAAAGTTAAGAACCCACGTCTGAATTTATTTTTTTTAAGTAAAAACGATCCGATCTAAAAGGAACTATGATATGGATTCCAGGCCGATCCTTGTTACCGGGGCGACGGGTTATGTCGGGGGGCGTCTGATTCCGGCGTTGCTTGAGGCCGGATATCGGGTCAGGGCCATGGGCCGCTCGCTGGACAAACTCGGATGTCGTCCCTGGGCCCGGCTTCAACAGATTGAGCTGGTTCAGGGCGATGTCCTCGACCGGGGGTCCCTTGAAAAGGCATGCCGGGGCTGCCGGGCGGCATATTATTTGGTCCATTCCATGATCGCCCAGAAAGAAAAGTATATCGAGGCCGATCGACAGGCTGCCCGCAACATGGTGGCTGCTGCTGCCGCGGCAGGCCTGGAACGCATGATTTATCTGGGCGGTCTGGCGGAGGCCCGCAACGCCCCATTGAGCAGACATCTGCAATCCCGTCTTGAGGTAGCAGACATCCTTCAATCCGGGCCGGTGCCCGCGACTGATTTGCGCGCGCCTATGATTCTGGGATCCGGCAGCGCTTCTTTTGAGATATTGCGTTATCTGGTCGAACATCTGCCGGTGATGACGACCCCCCGCTGGGTGTTCTCGCCCAATCAACCGATTGCCATTCGCAATGTCCTCAATTACCTGGTCGGATGCCTTGAACACAATGAAACCATCGGCGAGACTTTTGATATCGGTGGCCCGGATGTGCTGACCTACCGTGAGCTCTTGGATATTTACGCCGAAGAAGCCCATCTGCCAAAACGCTGGATCATTCCGGTACCGGTGCTTACGCCGACTTTGAGTGCCTACTGGATTCATTTGATCAGCCCGGTACCGGCTTCAATTGCGCTGCCGTTGACCGAAGGCTTGACCAGTGCGGCCGTTTGCAAGGAGAACCGGATTCAGACCATCATTCCCCAGAAACTGCTGAGCTGCCGCGAAGCGATTCGTCTGGCGTTGGAGCGCTTAAAGCAGGCGCGGGTGGATACCTGCTGGGCGGATGCCGGCGAGTTATTTACACCCGAATGGGCCCATTGCGGGGATGCCGAGTGGGCCGGCGGTACCATCATGAACTGCGGTTATCGCGCCCGGATAAGGGCAACAGCCGACGAAGTCTGGGCGCCAATCGGTAAAATCGGCGGGCAAACCGGCTGGTATTTCGGAAATTTACTCTGGAGACTCAGAGGCATCCTGGATCGTGCCGTCGGAGGTGTGGGGCTGAGAAGGGGCCGCCGGCACCCTTCTGAAATCGGCGTTGGGGATGCCCTGGATTTCTGGAGAGTGGCAACTATCAAAGCACCTCATCGTCTGGTGCTCGTTGCCGAGATGAAAACGCCCGGTGAGGCGTTGCTCGATTTTCAAATTACCCCCTCCGGAGCCGGGCAGTTGGAATTGCAGATGCTCTCGCGTTTTTTGCCGCGGGGCCTGGCGGGAATCCTGTACTGGTACGGATTGTATCCGTTTCATCAATGGATTTTTTTCGGCATGCTTAAGTCCATTGCCAATTCCATTGGCAAACCGATTTTATCCGGGCCCGAACGTTTTACCCCCAAGCTTCACACCAGCTGTGCTCTGATGCCCAAAAATTCTTAAATGGGATAGGTCAACAAAGATTCCCGGATTCACAGTTGAATGCCCTGTATGCTCCCGCGATAGTCAACGACCACCCGCAAAGCGGGTGGCTTGGATTTTACCGCCGGAGGCGGTAAAAGACAGGGGCGCGAAGTGCCCCAATCGTTGAAAACAACGCGGTGGAACCGTGGATTCTCGTGCAAAGCACCCGGTTTGGAAAACCCAATAAACTTGAAGGCCAAATTTTAATTGTAAAATCGCAGTCAATGCGCTAAAAGAAACTCGATTTTCCCGTTAGCATCTGAAATTCGATCTGCTGAACCATCCGACGGATTCTGGGAATCGAACAGTGATAAAGCAGTTTCTGAAAATTTTTGCAGGGGTATCTTATGAAAAATGCATCCGTGATCATCTGGATTCTCGTTAGTTTAGTCGGCGCAGAAGCTGGAATGTCTGCAGAGGTTCCCATCAGCGAAGCGACGGCTGAGTGTATCGATTGTCACTCATCATTCCAACCCGGAATTGTCAATGACTGGCAAAACAGCCGCCACGCCAAGATCACACCCAAAGAAGCCATGGCAGTCGAAGGACTTGCCCGTAAGGTATCGAGCACCACAGTTCCTGAAGACCTGCAAAATGTTGTGGTGGGATGCGCTGAGTGCCACACGCTGCGACCCAAAGCGCATGCGGATACATTTGAGCACAATGGCTATGACATTCATGTGGTTATCAGCCCTGATGATTGCCAGACGTGTCATGTGACGGAGCGAACGCAATATTCCCAAAATATCATGGCCCACGCCTACGGCAATTTAGCCCATAATAAACAACATCAAAAGTTTGAGCATACCATACTGGCTGAAACAAAATACCAAAACGGAGAATTAGAATTGGCGCCGGCCAATGATGCCACCAGAGCCGAAGCCTGCTATTATTGTCACGGTACCAAACTCGAGCTTAGCGGTTATGAAACCCGTGACACCGAAGCCGCCGGTGAACTGGAAATTCCGATCATCAAAGGCTGGCCCAATCAGGGCGTGGGGCGCATTAATCTGGATGGCAGCCTGGGCGCCTGCTCCGCCTGCCATACCCGTCACGCTTTTTCGATCGAAATGGCGCGTAAGCCATACACCTGCAAGGAATGTCACGTGGGGCCCGATGTCCCGGCCTTTAAGGTATATGCCGCCAGCAAACACGGCAACATCTTTGCGACCAAACATTCCGAATGGAATTTTAAGGCTGTGCCATGGACCATCGGTAAAGATTTTACGGCTCCCACCTGTGCCAGCTGCCATGTCAGCCTGCTGATCAACACCGATGAGGACGTGGTGGTTGAACGAACCCATCAGATGAACAATCGGCTGCCGTGGCGCATACTGGGATTGATCTATGCCCATCCGCATCCGCAAAATCCGGATACCAGCATTATCCGTAACAAAGATGGATTAGCGCTGCCGACCGATTTTACGGGCGGTCTGGCCACAAAATTTCTGATCGATAAAAAGGAACAAAACGCCCGCAGGCAGGCCATGCAGGCCGCCTGTCGGAACTGCCATGATGCTTCCTGGGTTAACGGCCACTGGCAACGCTTCGAAAACACCATCCGGGAAACAAATGCCAAGACCCGCACGGCCACTCAGATCATGGAAGACATCTGGCAGCATGGCTTCGCAGATCCAAAGGACAGTCCTTACAATGAAGCCATCGAAAGAAAGTGGAGCAAAGCCTGGCTGTTTTACACCAATACGATCCGTTTTGCTTCTGCCATGGGGGGCGGGGGGGATTACGGCGTATTTGCCGATGGCCGATATCAGCTCTCGCAGACGCTGCTGGAGCTTAACGACTGGCTGAAGCTGCAAAAGAAACTCGATGCAGTATCAAATAAGTAGAAGTGGTTTCAAAACCTCAGATTGTGTTCGAGGGCCCCGCTAAAGCGGGATTACATGTCTGATCTAAACAGATTAATGTATGCATCAAGGCGCAAGCCGAGTCAAAAGTCGTGTTTCCCAGCATACACGGTAGTATGTGAGCATTTTGAGTCGGTTTGATTCACTCCCTAACATTTATATGATTTGATGTGAAATCCCGATTTATCGGGGCAACGCGGCCATCGGACACAAGCTGGGGTTTTCAAACCACTTCTAAGAAAGCCCTGGGCGATTACCACCGGCCGCATGAATCTTAAAGAAATTCACAATACACGTATTCAAATCCTAAACGACCTTGATCTTCGCCAGGGCGCTTTTGTGCTCTATTGGATGCAGCAGTCCCAGCGGGCTGAATACAACCACGCCCTGGAATATGCGGTTCAACAGGCCAATAAAATGGGTCAGGGTGTTGTCGTTGTTTTCGGGCTGATGGACGACTACCCTGAAGCCAATTTGCGCCATTACACTTTCATGCTGGAGGGGCTTCAGGAGACCCAGGCGGCGCTTGCAAAGCGCGGCATCAAAATGGTCGTTCAAAAAGGCAACCCTGTTAATGTTGTACTTTCGGCCGGCCGCAAGGCTTCCCTGATCGTGTGCGATCGCGGTTACCTCAGGCATCAAAGACAGTGGCGCCAAAAAGTCGCCCGAAACGCCGGCTGCCGGGTGGTTCAGGTTGAAAGCGATGTGGTGGTGCCGCTTGAAGCGGTCTCCAACAAAGCCGAGTACGCAGCCCGCACCATTCGCCCCAAAATTAATAAATGCCTCCAAGATTACCTTATTGAATTTAAGCCGACCAAAATAAAAAAACCTTCTCTGAAAACACGGGTAAGCGGGCTTGATTTAAGTGACACCAAAGCCCTTACAAAGAAGTTGTCCCTTGATAAAAGCGTTTTGCCGGTGTCGGGTTTTTTCACCGGCGGCACCTCAAAGGCCAAAAAGTTATTTAAAGAATTTTTAATCAATCGGTTTGAGCGCTATGCCGAAAACAGCAACCAGCCCCAGACCGATGACGTCTCCCACATGAGCAAATATTTGCACTTCGGGCAAATTTCTCCGCTGTATCTGGCTTTGCAGATTCTTAAAACAGACAAGCGTTTCAAGGAAGCCCGGGAGGCCTATTGGGAGGAATTGATCGTGCGGCGCGAGCTGGCCATGAATTTTGTTTACTATACTCCGGGCTACGATTCTTATACCTGTTTGCCGGTTTGGGCACAAAAGACGCTGGCCGAACATAAAAACGATAAGCGTCAATACCTTTATACCCGCCGGCAGCTAGAAAATTCCCGGACACACGATGAATACTGGAATGCCGCCATGCGGGAGATGAAGTCTACGGGGTTTATGCACAATTACATGCGCATGTACTGGGGCAAAAAAATTCTGGAATGGTCCAAAACACCCCAGCAGGCATTTAAAACCACGCTGGCTATCAATAATAAATACTTTCTCGACGGCCGCGACGCCAACTCATACACCGGTGTCGCCTGGGTCTTTGGTGTCCACGACCGCGCCTGGTTCGAGCGGCCGATTTTCGGTAAGATCCGATACATGGCCGCATCCGGACTCGAACGAAAATGCGATATTCAGGCCTATGTAAAAAAAGTGGATGCTTTGGAAAAAGCGTCCCGATAAGAGGCGTATTATATGGCCAAAGATGCGATATTGCGGCTGATACCGGGCGATCAATTAAATGAGAAGCACACCTGCTTGGAATTGCACTTTCAGGATTAAGCATTATCGTTTTATAATTATTTGTCTGAACAGGCCTGATTCTAGCTGAGATTGACGGGGAAAAAATGATGAAAAAAATATCTAAGGACTTTTTGGCGAGTATAGAATTTAACGTATCTTACAGACACAACGGCATTCAGCACACTGACTGTTATTACGGACAGCGAATTAATTTGTGGCGGGATATATTGCCCCCGCAGCTGCTTGAAGAAATTCACGGCAAACAAACCGGAGATGAGGTGGTGCTGGATGTTAAACCCAGTACCTGGGTGGCGGCCAGAGATGAGCACAACATTTATAGGGTGCATCAACGGCAGGTTTCAGCCCTTACCCCGCAGGCGGATCCGATTCAACCGCGATTCGGCCGATTTTATCCTCTGGGGATTCTTAAGAATGTAGCGGGTGTCTTCCCAAACAACATGACACCCTTTCGCTGTATATCAGCTAACACTGCCGGCATTAAGGCGGATGTGAATCATCCCTTAACTGAAAAACCCCTTCAATTTAAAGCGAGCATCAGGGATGTTCGTGAGAAGTTTGAAGAACACGGCGGCACGAGCATCGACTGGGTGGAAACTGCCCTCAGCGGGCCGGGGATGCAGGCACGGGTAAACGGGAGCCCGACAAATTTTTTTGCCGACCAGCCCTTCCGCCGAACCGATGAAGGCGAAGACAATCTATTTTATGCACAGCCCCGAATGGTCAAACATGTCGATGAAACCGCAATTGATGTTATCCGCCGCCTTTATGGTAAACGGATTCAGCCCCAGAGCGACGTTTTGGATTTAATGAG
>JASFGM010000184.1:0-6176 GCA_050123755.1 Desulfobacterales bacterium | reverse complement strand
GACATATAGGGGATTCCCGGGGGTGGTGAGATCAGCGCTATCCTTTAGCGGCTGTAAATCCGCTTTAAACGGCTCGACCAGATCGGCAACTACCCGGTTTTGTTCCACCAGAGTTTCGGGAACCGAAAACAACACCCGGCGGTTCATGCCGGCCCGGCCGCCGATCGGCGCATGCCGTTCTCCCGACAACGCGTTAAACAGAGTGGATTTTCCCGAAGACCCTCCACCGCAGATGGCCGCAACAATCGGAAAATCCGATGAAAATCGGGGGATCAATTTGGCCTCAACGATGTTGATCCAGGAGGCGATATCCGCGCCCTCACCGAATTTGAGCAATTTCGCCAGCCGGGGGATATTGTCCTTCAGGTGATTTAGGGCATCGTAAAACGTGGGTTCCATTTAGCCTTCCACAACTTCAGTCCATCTCCGGTAATCAACCACTAACCGAAAATATAGAATTTTTTTTAATTTATTACATTTGGGGTGAAACTCCTAATACCTTTTAACATATTGACATCATTAAGACAAAAAATAAAACCAAAGTTCCCGTTTTCAAGCATTGAATTATTATCAGAATTGGTTAAACTCTGTTCTGGCTACTGGCTGCTGGCCTCTGGTATCTGGCTTCTGGTTTCTTGTCTCCGGCTCAGCCAGTTGCCAGTAGCCAGAAGCAAGCAGCCAGAGCTTTAAAATTATTTTGAATAAAATTAAATTCTTAAAAATGAAGACAAACCTTAGCGACCTACAGGTTATGGCGCTTGATTGTCAGGCCACCGGTGCCAGCCCCGAAAAAGGACACCTCCTTGAAATCGGTTGGGTAAAGACCTGCGCCGGCGCAACCTTTCGTCCTAAAGCCCTCCCCGTAAAGTCCTGCCTTGCCGGTTTGCCGCAGGATGTCGACATCCCGCCGGCGGTGCAACGCGTAACCGGAATATATAGCGAGGCTCTGGAAAAAGCGCTCACGCCAGACGACATCTGGCAAAAAGTTATCAAAACCGCAAAGGAGATTGCCGCAGCCGATCACATGGATACGTGTCCGGCAATTATTCATTATGCCCGTTTCGAGGAGCCTTTTCTGCGAGACCTGCATGTGAAAAACAAGCGCCAGGATGGTTTTCCGCTCCAAATTATCTGTACCCACGAAATTGCGAAACGCTTGCTGCCCGGCCTGCCGCGCAGAGGATTGCGTGCGGTAGCCGGTTACTTCGGACACAGCGTACCGCCATCGCGGCGAAGTGCAGATCATGCGGTCGCCACAGCCGTAATCTGGCATAATTTGATTCTGCAGCTTAAAGCGGATCACGACATCCAGAATTTAAATCAACTCACGGACTGGTTGAGTCGCCCTTCTCCGCAAAGTCGAACCGGCCGCGTCTATCCGATGAAGCGCGAAATTCGTCTCAACCTGCCCGAAAAACCCGGTATTTATCGTATGCTGCGCTCCAATGGCGATTTGCTTTACATCGGCAAGGCCACATCGCTCAAGCATCGGGTCAATAGCTATTTCCGGCAGAAAGGATCCCAGGCGGAACATACATTGGAAATGCTCAGTCAGGCCGCCGGCCTGGACGTGACGCTGACGGGCTCAGCCTTAGAGTCGGCCGTGCTGGAGTCTGATGAAATCAAGCGGCATTCTCCACCTTACAATGTCGCCCTGCAAGCAGGACAGCGCAAATTGGTGTTTTGCTCCCGAGATCTCCAAAAGCTTTCCGGTAAAGCCGACAAGATCCATTGCATCGGTCCGCTTCCCGAGGGCAAGATCACCGCTGCCATCCCGGCCTTTAGTGCCTGGCATCCAAACAGCCACAACACACCCCCTGATGATTTTCTTCAGATCGGTTACGTCATTCTGGGTTTACCGGAAGCCTATGCCCCGGAACCGGATTGCCTGACACAGGGATTGGCTTTATTTCGCCAAAATCACCTGACGCGCTTGATGCAATCGTCCCCGTTACGATTCTTATCCGGGCTTGGCCGTAAACTCTGGCATGCACGCCTCGAGGAGCTTAAAAAAGCGAAGTCCGAAAACCTGCAAGAAACCATTGCGGAAGAGACTGCAGATCAGGCGCTGGAAGTCGATGAAGCACCGAGCTGGACGCCCGAAGCGGTTGCCCGCGCCATCGAAAAATTTAGCATGCGCAGCGCGCTTCTGATTCGCCGCTCCCGCTGGCTGTGCCTGCTGAGCGAATCATCGTTGGCCTGGGAGAGCCGAAACTCAGAGGGCCGCAGCAAAATTGTCCTGCTGTTTGAAAACGGCGCCGCCGGTCATCGTCAAGAACTGCCCATCAGGGAAAAAACACCCTTTTCAGCGGGATATGCGAAACGCATCGCAAACCGACAGAAAATATTTGATTTAGCAACTTACGAGCGCCTGCGGGTGGTCACAACCGAATTGCGGCGGCTGGTCACCGAAGGCCGCAAGGTTGAAATTCGCTTGCGTCCGAATGCAATTCTAAGCAACCGGCAACTGGCCAAAATGTTACCATGGGTATAATCCGTATCCTGAAACATTTAGCATTTTGCTTTCCCAGAGGGTGTGATATAGCACGGGTTCTATAATACCTATGGTTTCAGGTGTCAGGTGTCAGGATTCAAAAAAAGGCGGATAGGCTATAATGCTATAAGGCTGGGAAGCTGGAAGGCTTGAAAACATGAAAGTCTGATTGTTTTCTGGCCTCCTGGCCTCCCCGCCTCCAAGCTTTCAGCTATGAGCTACAAGCTATTTGCCTGACACCTGACACCCGAAACCTGAAACCTACTTAGAACACAAAAAGGTTGAAGTCATGTGTGAAGAAGTATTGCCCAATTTGTTTCGAAACAAAATTCCGTTACCGGATAGCCCTCTAAAATATCTAAATTCCTATATCATCAAGGATCCCGAAAGGAGCCTGATTATTGATACCGGCTTAAACCGCACCGAGTGCCTCGAAGCCATGCACAAGGGCTTGGATACCTTGGGAATTGATCTTTCTAAAAGCGACATTTTTATCACGCATCTGCATGCCGATCATTTCGGCCTGGTTTCAGAACTGGCCACGGATTCCACCAACATCTTTTTTAGCCGGCCGGATAAAGAGCTTATGGAATCCTGGGAAGGCTTTGGGGCCATGGTCGCATATGCCGGTCGAAATGGTTTTCCCGAAGATCAGCTAAAAGCGGCGATCGATAAACATCCGGGAGCTAAATATGGCTCGGATTGGATACCGGAAACAAAGGTTTTGGATGATGGTGATGTGATTGATGTGGGTGTCTACCATTTCAAATGTGTGGCAACCCCCGGCCACACAATGGGCCACACCTGCCTGTATGAGCCGGACAAGAAGATTCTGGTGGCCGGAGATCATATCCTGATTGACATAACACCCAATATCCAATGCTGGTCGGATACAGATAATCACTTAAAGCATTATCTGGCCAGCCTGGACAAAGTTGACAAATTGGAGGTTGATCTGGTTTTGCCCGGGCACCGGCGTCTGATTGCTAACCATAGAACCAGAATCGAAGAACTGAAAAAACATCATGCCCGCAGATTAGATGAGGTACTCGCAATCCTTAAAAACGGCTCCATGAGTGCTTATGAGATCGCCTCACATATGTCCTGGGATATCGATTGTGAGCGCTGGGATCAGTTTCCGGTTTCTCAAAAATGGTTTGCCACCGGGGAGGCACTTTCGCATCTGCGCTACTTAGAAGAAGAAGCAAAGGTCGTCCGCAAGGTAGTCGATAAAACAATCAAATTTACTTTAGGTAGTAGATTCGGCATCGAAGGGAATCGTCAGCCGGTATAAACCATCCTGTAAACGGGCGTCAATCGGCAAATCGCCTTTTTCAAAAACGCTCATCATCTCCTTGTTGGCCTGCAGCACCTCGGCGCTAAAGCCCTTCAGGCCGCGCTCTTTTGCCAGCCGGATCAGCATTTTATACAGGTATGTGGCAATACCCCGCCCCTGATATTTTTCATCCACGATAAAAGCCACTTCCCCGTAGGCGCTTTGGTCATTTTTAGCATATCTGGCTTCGGCAATGATGGCCTCCTGATCGGGTTCCCCTGCAAGGGCCACCACCGACATCACCTGACGATAATCTACATTGACGTATCCCTGTATTTTGTCATGGGGCATCGTGGAGATCGGAAACAAGAATCGTCGGTAGACCGTGGTATTTGAAAAACGGTAAAAAAGGCGCCGCATGGCTTCTTCATCGGAGGGTTTGATGGCCCTGAAGCGAAGCTTCAAGCCGCCTTTAAAGATATGCTCAGTTGCGATTTCCATGGGGTATAAATGGGCGCTCTCGGACAAAAAAATCTGGTCCCTGAACAAAATCCGCTTTTCCTTGGCCTGCTCCACGAGTTTTTGCCGGTCATCAGGGTGAGCGATATCGATCAGGGCTTGCGCGCGCTCACGGATGGTGCGCCATTTCAGGTTGGCGATACCGTATTCGGTGACCACCGCATCAATTGATTCGCGCATATGGAACTGGTTGCGAAGGTTCCGCAGCATCACCACAATATTGGGATCCCCTTTTGGATTCCGGCTGGACAGTCCGATCACCGAGCGTCCGCCGCGGGAAATCTCAGCACCGGTAAATAAATCTGCCGCTTGACCCGGTCCCGAAATGATGTCTCCCTTCCCGGCCGAAAAAACCATGCGGCCCAACAGATCCACCTTGCGGGCTTGATCCACCGCCACAAAATTAGGATTGCGGCCGATTTGAGTCGGATCAAACACCTTTTCAAGACTTTGAAATTCCACCAGTGGATTGTGGTCCAACCAGGCCATCAGTTCCGGCGTTCCCAAGGCATAGGAAGCCACCGATTTGCCCCTGAAAACCGCCTTGCGATAGTTGCTGACAGCACCACTTTTAACGAGATCCATTAAGGCATCCGTAAAATAAGATGAATGAATGCCCAGGTGACGCTTGTGGACAAGGTGTCGACCCAAAGCCTCGTACAAAGAGCCGGTGAAAAAGCTGATGCAATCCCCGTCTTCGATCACCTGAGCAATGTTGGCGGCCACCCTGTCGATGATGCTATCAACCGGCCAACGCTTAAAATAGGTCGGCGGTTCGGTTGATTTTACCAGCAGGTCAAAATCCGAAACCGGGACAATGGTGTCACCAAATGTGAAGGGAATCTGCGCATTGATTTCGCCCACCACCACCGAGGCCTGCTCCATGGCTTCGCGGGCAACATCAACGGCCATCCCGAGACTGCAATATCCATCCTCATTGGGAGGCGTGATTTGAATAAAAGCCACATCAATGGGCAATCTTTGGGATTTTATAATCCTGGGGATCTGTGAAAAGCGGGCCGGAATCAAATCGACACTTCCGGCGACCACGGCTTCGGTGGACACCCAGGTGGAAAAAAATGTTTTCAGGCGGTACCTTTGCCAATCCAGTTTTTTTAGTGAAAAAACATCGCTGTGGCTGGTGAGCTGAATCAATTCCAGATCGTTGGTATTGGACAGACCGGAATCAATGAGGGTTTTCATCAAAGTTCGCGGTTCAGCCACGCCACTGCCTAAAAAAATGGTCATCCCCGGCTTGACATGCGCCAGGACCTCCTCGGGAGAAACAACCCGATCTTCCCATTTCGTATTATCGCGTCTGCTCATCGTTTGTTTTCTCTTCTCGGTTTTGGTTCGGTGTAAAACTTCACCTATTATGCCGCGTTAAGCGGGCAAAGAAAAGCTCATTTAACACCTTTTAGCAATAAATCCACCTTTTATTTAAAAAATAGTTGCTATTTGATCTTTGATTGGGTCATAAAATTAAAAAAGATATCAATGGAGAGTCTTATGCGAAGAAGAATTGATCGCTATCGTTACCTAAGTATCTCAATTGTTATGGCTTGTATTTTTGTCTTTTTATTATTTGCGGTTTGCATTAACGCTCAATCAAGATACCGCGAAACAATTACCGTCCTGCAAACACTCTACCAGGATGAAGTTCAGGCCTTTAATGACTATCAGGCCTATGCGAAAAAGGCTGAGTCAGAAAAATATTTCAACATCGCCAAATTATTTATTTCCATAGCGGCATCAGAATCAATTCATGCCAGGAATTTTAAAAAGATTTTATCAGACCTTGGCGCAGAGGCCGAAGAAATACTGGGATTTGAGCCTAAAGTTTCAAGTACCCGTAAAAATCTTAAACTGGCAACCTCGGTGGAATTA
>JASFGM010000183.1:0-6184 GCA_050123755.1 Desulfobacterales bacterium | reverse complement strand
ATGCTGGATTTCCCCGAAGCAGGGTCGGCGAATGCGCGTTTGTTTGTTATCGTAAATGGAAAAATCGGGCTCGGATATAGCTGCATAGATACGCATTGGATACCCATCGCAAAACGCACGCTAAACGCCTCGCTGGATGAGACAATGTTTAATGGTGTTTTGCGGACCTACCTTATTGCATGCAGCAAAAATATGGAGTTTAAGTTGATGCGGATACCCGATGATGTCGAAATGGAAGCATACGGGTATACATTCGATAGCGCACTGATGCAAATGTTGATTGAGAAAGGCAAAGAATTAGGACAATTAGAACCCGTACCATGGGAGACAAGCCCCCCTTATGCCGAAGATTTTGCTGGAATTTGTAATCAGTAGCGAACTGATAACTTACAATAATAATTCAAAACTGAGACACCGCAATGCGCCCAGTTCAACATCACAGTGAGAGGAGGCAGTGATGGCTCATTATAAATGCAATTGCACATTTGTTCCACCGCGGATTTTGGAAAATCTGGCAAAAATCGGTGTTGCTGAAGCGAGGCTGAGCATCCAGCAGAGCAAACTTAGCCGCAAGAAACGGGCCGAAAAAGAAATCGACATGAAGGCCTTCATCGGAGCCACAACAAAGGCCAAACCCAAACGCAAGGTCTATGACTGCCAAAATAAGTGGAAACAGCGGGTAAAGCTGGTCAGAGGTGAAGGCAAACCGGCAACCGGCGATAAAGATGTCGATCTGGTATACAAGTATGCCGGCAATGTGCGCGATTACTTTAAAAACGTGCTCGAGCGCAATTCAATTGACAACAAAGGGATGGGCTTAATTTTAAACGTTCATTTCGGCGAAGATTATATGAATGCGTTTTGGGACGGCGATGAAATGACCTTTGGTGACGGTGATGGTGAAATATTTATCAGTTTTACGAAGTCGCTGGATGTTGTCGCCCATGAACTGGCTCACGGGGTAACGCAGTTCACAGCCGACCTTGAGTATTTCAGCCAATCAGGAGCGTTAAACGAGCATTTTTCAGATGTATTTGGCAGTGCCATCACCCAGTACGTTTTGAAGCAGGACGCCGGCCAGGCCGACTGGCTGGTTGGAGACGAAATCATGGGACCGAGCTTGTATGGAGAATCACTGCGCTCCATGCAGGCGCCGGGTATGGCTTATGATAACAATCTTCTCGGAAAAGACCCCCAGCCGGCTCACATGGACGATTACTATGCGGGCAGTGACGACAATCAGGGGGTTCATATCAACAGCGGAATTCCAAACCGGGCGTTCTATCTGATATCCATGGAAATCGGAACCGATAACGCCGCCCTCATATGGTATGATGCGCTTCAGAAACTGTGGTCCACTGCCAAATTTAATGATGCCGTTGAGGTTATCGTTGAATCGGCACGAAATCTTACCAAACAAAAACAGGTGCCCATCGGTTCAACTCAGCGGGTCAGGGCGGCCTTCAGAGAAGTGGGGCTGCCGCATGTCACCTGAACCTTTATTAGGTTCAACGTTCAGAGGTTAAAGGTAAAAGGTGTCAGGTTTCAGGTGTCAGCATCAGACTCGGAGGGGGTCAAGCCAATCAAGACTGACACCTGACACCAGACACCTGAAACCCGATATAGAACAATTAAACAAAAATATGATTTACCTTGCCTCTGTATTCTGTCATCTGAAAAAAACCGAAGGAGAGGCTTCCATGCATATTGACTATCAGTGTTCAGGTGGGTACGGGGGTCTGCGGCTTACCTATCAGGGCGAAACCGATGCGTTGCCGGCTGCAGACGCCAAAGTGTTGTTGGGTCTGATTGAAGCCGCAAATATTTTTGACCTGCCGCAGAAACAATTATCAAAAAAATTGCGATCTATTCCGGACGATTTTACCTGCCGGCTGACCCTTTCAAAAGCCGGGAAGCAGAAAACATTATCTTTCAGCGAACTGGGCGCACCTGAAAACCTGCGTCGATTGTCGGTTCATTTGCGCAAGCTTGCCATAAAAAAGCAGAGCGCTTAATTTGCAGATCCCAACCCTTTTATTTGAGACAAAATATTTAAAGCTATGTTATACTAAATTATAATTAGAACCTATCTCCAAAATGAATTTAACACCCGATGGCAAAGTTTTAAACCTATAAAAAGTGCTTATAACAATAAGTGACTAAAGTTGGAAGTGATCTAAAGTGCCTAAAGTTGAGGAATCCTGTCCATATTTATTAAAAAAGATGGAGCGCAGCGACACCTTAACTTTAGGCACTTTAGATCATTTTAGGCATTTTAGGCACTTCTAACTACAGAACACCTCCGGAACTTTTTTCGCTGGCTTCGAAGATGAACTGCTAATTTTGAGATAGCTTCTATTCAATAGCTTGGCTTCAAGAACAGATTTCGTTTGAATTCTGAGGAAACAGGATGAAAAAGTTAATCATCGTTACGGCAGCTATACTGGTTTTTATCGGACTCGGATATCTGATTTATTCTAATTTGATGGTACAGAGCAGCCCCTGCGCCAGCATTTTTGAACAGACCACCGTCAGTCTCGAGGAAAAGATTAATATCTTGAAAGATAAAGGCGCTGCCATTTTAAGCCGGGGGCAGATTCAGAAACTATCAGATCAATCAGATCAAATTACGGCAGATCTAAAAACCTGCTGCATTTTATTTCACGATGATCAGATCGCCTTTGAGGAATTTTTAAACTGCCAGGACAATTTTAGCCAATATGAGCGCAGCATTGATCGCCTGGCCCATCTTGTTGCTGCAGCTCAAGCCGCCAAGCAGCAGGAACGCTATGATCTGGTAAACTTGCGGCTCAGTTATATTGAACGCGCTGTAAAAGATCTGGGCACCATTTCAAATCAATTTGAGACGCAGATCAAGCCGTTAATGGAGCGCCCATCCAAGGAACACAAGCCGCCGGTTGAAATCGCCCCAAAATCGGTAATAACTGAAACAGAGCCAAATGATTCCTATAACCAGGGCATGGAGATTTCCGCTGGCATTCTGAGGGGCGCCTTGTCCGGAGATGATCGCAAGGATTATTTTCGCTTTGAGCTGAATCCCGGCAATATTCTGAGCCTGAATTTTACTGCCGGGGATGACAGCCAGAATTTGAAAATCACCCTGCGAGACTTCGAGGGCAACGTGTTGTGGAATTCCGGTAAGACCGGCCCCGGCGAGATTAAAGCAACACGCATGATGACGAACAACCTGTCCGGAGGGATCTATTATGCGGTTGTCGATTCCGGAATCGGCCCATACAAGCTGGATCTTTTGAGCGAGACCCAAAATGATGCCGGATCCGGGTCCGATGCCGGCGATCGGATTACCAAAGCGCTTGCCATTAAACCGCAAAACTCTTTTTTGGGTGAAATGGGCGGGTTTGATGTAGAAGACTGGTATCGGTTTGATATTCCGCCCGGTCATATTTTAAAGCTTTCCTTCACCCCTGAGGAAAGCAGCGAAGCAATGAAATTTTCACTGAGAAGTTTTGAGCGCAGTGAAGTTTGGTATTCAGGCCTGGTGCCTCCAGGCGAGACAAGACTCGAGCGCGTGATGATGAACAATTCATCTGGTGGAACCTATTATCTGGAGGCTTATTATGGAAGCGGCCAATACGGATTCGAGATTTTCATTGAAGGACAAAACGATGCGGCTTCCGGAGCCGACGCCGGCGACAAAATGGCCGAGGCGCTTAAGATCATGCCGGGGCGGCCCTATTCTGGAGAATTGGGGGGCTACGATGAAAACGATTGGTATCGGTTTGATATTCCTGCCGGCAGTATTTTAAAAATGGCGCTCACCAATTACGAGGATGGCGAGCCGATGAAATTTTCCTTCCGCAATGTTGACGGCATTGAGGTCTGGCAATCCGAATTAGTACCACCCGGGACTACGGATTCAACCCGCATGATGATCAACAACACGACCGGGGGAGTTTATTTTTTAGAAGCATTTTATGGTAGCGGTCCGTATAAATTTGAGGTTTTACTGGAAAACCAAAACGATGGCGACTCCGGAAGCGACGCAGGGGATAAGATAACCGAAGCCCTTAAGATTAAACAAGGGCGTTCGATTAGCGGAGAACTGGGCGGCTTTGATAAAGAAGACTGGTATACGTTTTCGCCCCAGGAGGGAAAATCAATTGAATTTACTTCGAATAGGGATGGAGAACCTCTAAAACTCTCCATAGGTAATGTCGCTCGCAGGAAAGTGTTGTATACGGCCGAGTTGGCGCCCGGAATTACCAGGACATTTGAGATCCCAAAGGATGTGCGGCCGCCATACTTTTTAAAGGTTTACGGAGGCAGCAGTAAATATAGCTTTGAAATAAAATAAACCTGGATTGAACAGCTCGTTCAATCCAGGTTTATGCGATGATGACAGCCTTAGACCGCTTCCCGTCGATCTTTATGGTGAGTGGCTTTTTAAGGACGACATGTTTCAAGTGAGGGGTTTCTTTTCTAGCCGATAAGGTCTGCAGCCATTTCCAGTCGATAAAATCCTGCCCGCCTTCCGATGTGTTCAGATAACTGATTCCTAAAGATGTAATGTTGTGGAAAAAATGGGAACCTTGGGACGGATCGGCCTTGAGGCCCTTGATGGTTGCCTCAACGATAGCGCCAACCCCCGAGATATCCGTCCAGCGAACCGGAATTCCCAGCCAACGGTCGGCAGATCCCCAGCGTCCCGGTCCGATCAGCAGATATTTACGATTGCTCAAGGTCATTTCTCTATTTATATTTCCGATTTCCGCAGCAATTTCGATGGTGTCGGCTGCATCAAAGGTATCCGGATTTACGAAGATAATATCCTCAATTGCTTTAAATTGTCCGTTTCCAAGGGCCATGGTGGAATAGCAAAAAGCGCTGGAGATATCTTCGGCGCTGATTTCTATTTCCAGATTATATTGATTGACGGCCATTGGCCTGATTTGCAATAGCTCAAACAAGGGCTTTTGTTCCGCATCAAAGGGCATTTTTACGGCAAATTCGATTTCCACCGGACAGCCCATACCAACGCGGCCGATCCTGAGAAGGTCCCCGAGAATTTCAGCAAGGGGAAATGATTGATACTTTAAAATGTTGGCAAATGTGCACACCGGATATCCGGATGTTTGAACGCCGTCTCTGATTCGATGATCCTGTGCTGAGTAAGTGCTGCACAGATGCCGCACCGGCGCATCATGAACCGCATCATTGATTTCAAGCCGTTCAAGGGTGGCGTCCTCATTAAAGGGAAGATCATCCGGAAACTTTGTCAGCTTAAGTGCATAGAAGAAGCGTTGAGAATTTTGCAGCATATCGTCGACCGTGGAAAATTGGGGCAGAAATTGAGGATATTTTGGACAGAAGCGCAGCGCAGCACCACCTTCGACTACAATTTTCCCCAGCCCAAGCGCAACGTGCGCCAGGCCGTCTTCGGGTTTCATGTAGGCAATCGAATAGTAATTATAGGATTGCGCAACTCCGGAAATCGAAGGATAAAAATAATCACCATATTGCTTTCCGGTCAGTTTTTGAATGACAACCCCCATTTTTTCATCTTCTGTCCGATGAAATGTGCTTTTGACATATGCCCGGGCGTTTTGGCAATAGGTTGAAGCGTATACCAGCTTTATGGCCAGAAGGAGTTGTTCAAGCCTTTTGTTTAGATCCGGATGATTGTTGGGAATCATGTAAGTTTTATATATGCCGGCAAAGGGCTGAAACTGGGCATCTTCCAGCAAACTGGACGAACGCACGGCCAGCGGATAACGGACGTGATGTAAATACTGTTCAAGGTCCAGCTTTAACCATTCGGGTACTTGAGCATTTATAAATAATCGGATAATTTCTGCATCACTGAATTCTCCGCTGGCGACATCTCGGAGGTTATTTTCACTGATGCAAGAATCAAACGCTTCGGTGGAGACCACCAGTGTTTTGGGAACGGAGATGTTGACCTCTTTGAATTTGTCCAGGAATTCAGGGCTGTTTTTCAAACGCGTGGACATGAATGCCAGCCCTCTGGCCTTGCCCCCCAGGGAACCTTTACCGATTTTTGAAAAATCGGCGTCGGGATCAAAATGATCTGAATCAAATTCGGTGATGATCCCTTTTTGGCGCCCCATGCGGCGATCATGAATGATGGAAACCAGATATTGTTTGGCGTCGCCGATACTTTCAAAGTCGCTGATTTTAACCG
>JASFGM010000182.1:0-6185 GCA_050123755.1 Desulfobacterales bacterium | reverse complement strand
GTGTGCTGCTGGGTATGATCGCCCGTAAAACCAGGGCCGATGTAAACGTAATTGCGTTGATCGGGGAGAGAGGTCGCGAGCTCAATGAGTTTATTGATAAAGAACTTGGCGAAGAAGGTCTCAAACGTTCGGTGATTGTGGTCGCAACCTCCGATCATCTGCCGTTGATCCGGATGCGGGGGGCCTTCATCGCTACCGCCATCGCCGAATTTTTTCGGGATCAGGGCAAGCACGTCAATTTAATGATGGATTCGGTCACCCGGTTTGCCATGGCTCAGAGGGAGATCGGTCTGGCATTGGGCGAGCCGCCGACCACCAAAGGCTATACCCCTTCGGTATTTACCCTGCTGCCCAAACTATGTGAAAGAGCGGGCACCTCTGCCAACCGTGGCACAATTACCGGATTGTACACCGTATTGGTGGAAGGCGACGATCCCAATGAGCCGATTGCCGATGCGCTGCGCTCCATACTGGATGGCCATATCAACCTGACCAGAGACCTTGCTACGCAAAATCATTATCCGGCCATCGATGTCCTCCACAGCATCAGCCGTGTGATGGATGATATCATCGATTCTGAACATCGCCAGTATGCCAATAAGTTAAAGGAAACCCTGGCCATTTATCGCAAAGCGGAGGATCTAATCAACATTGGTGCGTATGTTGCCGGAAGCAATCCAAAAATTGATTATGCCATTGAGATGATAGAAAAAATCAACCGCTATTTAAGGCAGGATATCGACGAAACAACCGATTTTAATGCAAGTATCTCTCAGCTAGACCGGCTGTTTGAATCCGAATAGTCGTTTAGTGCCATGTCGCGAAAATATTATGCATACCATGATCGGCAAGATTTCAATAGTAGTTGGGCCTCTGGCTACTGGATTCTGGCTGCTGGTCAAAATCATATTGCCAGAAGCCAGCAGCGAGCGGCCAGAGGCCGTATACCATCTAACCTCCGAACCCTGAACCCTGAACGCTTGAACTCAAGAAATGTATCGCTTTAATTTAGAATCGCTTTTAAATCATCGTCGCTACCAGGAAGAGATTCTTCAGAAAGAACTCGCCGGCGCAAAAATACGCCTTGCCGCTGAAAAGGATAAATTATGGATCTTGAGGCAAAAAAAACGAAAATACGTGCAACAGCTTCAAGAAAAACAAACCGACGGACGCCCGGCATCTCAAATTAAACTGTTTGTTGATTTCGTCGAGCAGCTTTCAAAAGAAATGGAAACCCAAAGGCAGAACGTCCTGCAAGCTGAACGCGATTTTAATCTAAGGCGCCAGGATTTAATTGCCGCGATGAAAAAGCGAAAAACACTGGACCGATTGAAAGAAAAGGGGCTGCAAGCCTATGAACAGGAACAGTTTAAAAAGGAGCGCAGTTTGATGGACGAAGTCGCCAGCCGTCAATCGAATCAGGAACCCTAATCCGGCGTACCTTAAATAGTCACTTTTCAATCGACACTATTCAATCATTTGCAGATGGTTAAAATATTTCAATCCAATTTTTTTGACACCAAATGCATAAAAATAACGTTTAAGATACTAACCGCCTTTCTGCCCCGTCATTCAATTCTCTTTCTCCCGCAAATTAAACCTCGATACACTGCCAAGGTAAAGATTGCCATTACAGGAAAATATTGCCGCAAAAAAACAGGGTCCACCCCAGCGCAAATCATTGTTTGAATAGGTGTCGTCGTTCTTTTAAGTTCGGGGTAAATTTTTATTATCCTTATTTATTTCAAATAGATAAAAAGTTTCATAGATCGGAAGCCAGGCATCTTTCAGGTAACGTTTATCTTTTTTAAAGCTTGGCACACTTGATGCACAAGACAATGCCGCTATCGATTTCTAATTTGGCAAAAGGAAAAAAATATGCCGTTTAATGCGTTCATGCCGCCCGCTCTACCGCAGACACCTGCTCCGGATTTAAATTCTGCGCCTGGCAAAAGCCCGGCTGCATTTAAATCCAATCGCTTGGGTGAATCGTCAGGTCAAAGCGAGAGTTTTTCGGCAACTTTAAACCGGATTTCCGATCGTGACCAGCGCTGCAGCCCGGATTCGACTCCTGCGGAGAAACCGCTGGAAACTTCCAGGGGTTCGGATACAGAATCGGTAAAGCCGGAAAAAATGAGCAAAACCAACGCGTTAACGCGGGATGGCATCGAAGAAAACGGAGCGCCTGTATCCGAAACCGAATCCCGACCCATTCACCCGCGGCTGGCCTTCGGCTTGATGCTTAGTCATCTTATGAATGCTTCGGTGACGGATGATGGTTCCCTGACGGCACAAGCGCCCGCTGATTCGACCAGCGGGTCAGGTTTGGGCAGGCTCGCCGATTTAATCGCACATCTGCAAGCGCAAGGACAAAAGTTACACGGTCAGTGGGTGGGGATCGGCGCGTTTGAGCAGATGCAGGCCAATATTTCACCGGAAGCGATCAAGCGGTTTTTCTTAAAACAGCTTGTGGCCGGGACCATCCAGCATCAGGCCGGCGGTGACCTGATGGGCCAGCCTGCCCAGGATGGGACTTTAAGCGGTCAGCCAGGATTATCCGGGATCAATATGGACGGACGCCTGAATCCGCTGCTGCACATGCTGGGAATGACCGGCGCCGCCTGGGATTTAAATCCGGATGCCAACAATTCCGCCGGACTGAAAATGGCCCATTTAAATGCGGAGCTTCTTTATAAAATGACATCGCCGTCTCAAGCGGCAGAAACCGGTGTATCGGAAAATGCCAAAATGGCTCTTGCGGGCCATGAGGGCCGGTTGCCGTTCTGGGCATCCGGCGATTCAAATTCTGAAACCCTTTTGGACGCTAACGCCCGCCAGCTGAGCCAAAGTTCTCAAATGATAAAGAACCCGGCAGCCCTTAAAGCCGCAGCGGAACAACCGGCCAATGCGGATTCAATCCCAAATGCGGTCACCGCCAAAACGCCGGAAGAGATCTTCGGTATCAAAAGCACAGTTCCCAGAAACGAGATTCTGCCGATTCATGCGCTGGGCGATAAAATCAACCCGATCGATGGAGATAGTAAAGACAGCAGCCTTTTATTTTCACAGGATCAGATGCCGCAAGACCTGGCCCGTCTTGAAAATGCCGCCCAAAAATCCGAAGCCGCCCAGCGCAGCCTGATGTCGCAGACCCTGAATCAAATTGTTCAAAAGGCCGTGCTTTCGTTCAATAATGGGCAACATGAGGTTCAGATCGATCTGAAACCGGATTTTTTGGGGCATATTCGGATGCAAATCGTTACCGAGAGTCAACAGGTCGCCGTCAGAATTGTGGCCGAGCTGCCCTTCGTCAAGGACATGCTTGAAAATAACTTGAATCAATTAAAGGCTGAATTACAAGCACAAGGTCTGCAAGTTGACGAACTGGAGGTCTCCGTCGCGCACGACTCCGGGGCGGATGGTGATAAACATCAAAAAGCGGCGGAAGTACTCCGCGCGCGGGCTTTGAAAAACAGCCGTCTTTCCGTTGATGCGGCCGCCGAGGAGCAGACCGACGCACCCACCGGCCGCGGCGATGGGATTGCGGAAACCGCTATCGATTATTTCGCGTAGCCGTATCGACGGAAACACTGCGACCGTCACATATGAACCTGGAAAACATGCTGTGAGGTTAACATGATAACAATGACTCCCATAGATTCAAACGCCAACGCCGGCGATGCCCCATCGAGTCCGCCGGCGAACATCCTGGGCAAAGATGATTTTTTGAACATGTTGATTGCCCAGCTTCAGAACCAGGATCCATTGAATCCCACTGACGGCACGGAATTTACGGCCCAACTGGCGCAGTTCAGTTCACTGGAGCAGCTTAGCAATATCTATGACAGTCTTGAGAACATGGGGCAGTTTCAAGCATCACTGATCGACTCCCAGGCGGTATCGTACATCGGCAAGGAAATAACCGCCGAGGGCAATAGCGTGCAACTTGAAAGCGGCCGGCCGGTGGAATGTCATTTTGAGTTAGGGGCCAACGCCGCGCTGGCGGTAATCAGCGTTTATGATGCCAGCGGCGGTTTCGTGACGTCGTTTGAGACCGGGCCGCTGAATTCAGGCAGACAATCCGCCGCCTGGGACGGCACGGATACTAACGGCAATTCGGCTTCTCCGGGTCTTTACCGTTTTGAAGTGCAGGCGCTCGATGCCGAAAACCAGAATTTAAGTGTGACACCGTTGATGAGCTCGGTGGTAACCGGTGTGTCCTTTAAAGATCAGACCGCCAGCCTCATCACCGACCTTCAGACGATTGCCATCGATGATGTCATCGCTGTTTCCGAAGTTCGATCGCAATCCGACACCGTAACTCCCGAGATTGAAACCAACTCGAATGAACTCATAAATGGAGGGCTATAAACATGATTGGTTCATTGTTTGCCGGCATGGTCGGCTTAAATGTCAATTCAACTTCTATGACAGTGATTGGCGATAATATTTCCAACGTCAACACCACGGCTTTTAAATCCAACCGGTCTTCGTTTGCCAATATTTTGAGCAGCTCGCTGGCCGGCAGCGTATCCAGTGATGTCGGTCGCGGGGTCCAATTTCAGGGAACCACGCCGATGTGGACCCAGGGGACCATCGAAAATACCAACAATCCCACGGATATGGCCATCAACGGCGGCGGGTTTTTCGTGCTGCAGGACAGCTCCGGTGCAAACTTATACAGCCGTGCGGGTGAATTTCATTTTGATCGCGACGGAAATCTGATGAATCTGAGCGGTCTGTTTGTGCAGGGCTATGAAGTCACCGGCACCAACCCCGACGGGACGCTGATTCTGGGTGCCGTTACCACGATTAATGCTTCCGGACAAAACACGTCTGCGCCGCTGGCCACCGATACCCTTTCCGTTGACGTCAATCTGGATTCGGATACAGCCGTTTTGGGCACCTATGCCACGACCACCACGGTTTACGATTCGCTGGGCAATGCCATCCCCCTGACCCTGACCTTTACCAAAAATGGGCCCAACGACTGGACCGCTGTTCCGACCGTTCCGCCCACCGTGGCCTTACCGGGAGATGTCAGTATGACCTTCGGGAATCTGACTTTTGATGCCTTCGGAAATTTAAACGCCGGGGCCGGTATTCCACAAATCACGATAAACCCGTTGATCAGCTTGGCCAATCCCATGACCATCGACTGGGATTTGTATGATGCCGCTTTGGCCAGCAACGGAAGCCTGACCCAGTATTCATCTAACTCCGGCACGACCTTTCAGACTCAGAACGGTTATCCCGCCGGCACCCTGCGGACGGTGGACGTCAATGATTTTGGGGTCGTGACCGGGTCTTATTCCAATGGTCAGCTGACGCCCCTTTTCCAGATGGCGATGGCCGATTTCCCCAGTTATTCCGGGTTGACCAAAATGGGCAAGAATTTATATGCCGAGTCCCTGGAATCCGGCACGGCACTTTTAGGTACACCGCAAAGCGGCCGCCTGGGCAGTATCAGCACCAACTCGGTGGAAATGTCCAACGTGGATCTGGCCGCGGAGTTTGTCAAATTGATTACCACCCAGCGGGCATTTCAGGCCAATTCGCGGGTGATTACCACCAGTGATGAGATTCTCAATGAACTGATTAACCTGAAACGCTAAACGACTAAACTCGATCTGACATTCTAAACCCGGGGGGTGTTGCGCTCCGAATCATGAGCAAAATGCCCCGCCCTTTAAATATTACCTAAACCGATAAAGTGGTGTCAAAATGATAAAAGTTACCCGCTTAAATGACGCAACCCTGATTATCAACGTGGATATGATCCAATCTTTGCAGGCCATCCCTGAGACGGTGATCACATTTACCAACAACAATAAAATCATGGTCAAAGAACCGCTCGAAGAGGTGTCGCAGAGAATTGTCGATTATCAGCGCACGATCAATTCGAAAAAGGCCACCGCGGACGGTCCGTCCCCGGATATTCCATAGGAGATTGGAGATCGGTTCCGGCTGCTAAACAGCGCCGAGCAAGCGACGTGTGTCTCTACTCTCATTTTTCACCTAGCTTGACCTTACGCATCGTCAATCTGTTGACAAACAACAGTGAAAATTGACGTTATAACCGTGTCTTTCCCGCTCTTGGCGTCTATTTTTTAGTAACAGCCGGTGCCCGCCTGCTTATCCCCCCAAACGAGACGCTCAATATCAATGCTTTTTTCATTGAGTTC